>VGLH01000021.1 GCA_016866785.1 Candidatus Poribacteria bacterium | reverse complement strand
ATCAGCCAAACGCCGACGGCTCCGGCGATCGTCCAGCGCGCGGCTCCGTCGCCGGATTGGGTCGCGCCGTTGACCATCTCGCTCGACAGCGGGGCGCTCAAGACGGTCGAGCTCGGGAGCGGCTCCAAGGCGCAGGTGGGCTTCGACGCCTACGACGTGGGTCTGCCTCCGGCTCCGCCGATTCGCAGCTACTCCGAGTTCTTCGCCAAGACGGACGATCCGGTCGAGCGGATGAGCCGCAGCATCCTGCCGTCGAATCAGCGCGAGGCGACGTGGGAGCTCTCGGCGAACCTGGCGGAAGCGGGAACGCTCCGCTGGACGGCTCAGACGCTTCCGCAGGGCTACCGGATCATCGTCGAGTTGGGCGATGAACGCCATGACCTCAGCCGCGATGGGTCGATGCGCCTCGACGCCGGGAAGCACATCTTCACGGCGCGTCTGACCTTCACGCCGCCGTCCCGAAGCCGCCTGATGGCGAACTACCCCAATCCCTTCAACCCGGAGACGTGGATTCCCTTCGAGCTCAAGGAGAGTTCCGCCGTCACGGTGAACGTCTACGACGTGGCGGGGGCTCTCGTTCGCAAGCTCGACGTGGGCTACCGGGATTCGGGCTACTACACGTCGCGAGCAGAGGCGGCGTACTGGGACGGTCGGAACGAGCTCGGGGAGCGGGTCGCGAGCGGGGTGTACTTCTACGAGCTCCGCGCGGGCTCCTTCCGCGAGACGCGGAGGATGGTCATCCACAAGTAGCCGGAGCGCTGTGTTAGGTAGGGGCGACTCGTCGAGTCGTCCCTACGGCATGCTGGTAGTTGCGCCGGAAGAGCGGGGCGGGTCTAAAACCCGCCCCATGGTCGTGCCTCTCGTCAGCCGCTCAGCTCGCGACAGATGTCTGCGACCGCCGCCGCGTTCTCCCCGACCTGGTTCCCGAACTGCTGATACATCCCGATCAACAGCGAATCCGTCGGCTTCGAGTTCTTGAGCGCGTAGGCGAACTCGCTGCGAATCTGGTCGCGCGAACCGATGAGACGCCCCGCCGCCAGCACCTTGAACGCCATGCACGGCTTCGACGTTTGCCGCATCAGGGCGAGCATCCGGTCGCGGTCCTCGCGCAGGTAGATCTCTCCCAGCGGCGCGTAGCCGAACCGCTGCTCGAACTCCTCCCTCCCGCCCCGCAGGTTGTAGAGCGCCGTCATGTAGTAGTCGATGTCCCACGCTTCCGACTCGACGGTTTCGAGCAGGCGCGGATCGTGCGTCGAGAGTCCGACGAGCGTTCCCGTGTCACGGATCCGCTTGAGGATGTCGCGCAGATGACCCAACCGGTTCTCGCGGAAGCAGCGATCCGCGACGCCGCCTCCGTGCGGAGCCATCCCGATGGGCCCGTGCGCAGCGACCTCGGCGATGCCTGATGGGTCGTCATACCACCGACCCGTGCTGAGGCAGAGCCACTGGATCGTTCCGCCTGCCTCGCGGTAGGCGCGGAGGTCGGACAGCGACCGGTCGGTGACCGTGTTCTGCCAAGCCGTGATGCCGACCTCCTCGCACCGTTTGAGCGTCGCGATGACCTGCTCCGTCGAGTGGAACCCGCTCTGGTGCTGCGACAGGAGTTGGTTGAAGTGCGAGTAGCCGTAGATGGGGTTGTCGCCGATGACGAGGCGGCTGATGCGATGGGGTCCCAGTGGGACGGTGGGCAGAACGCTCACGGGTGGTTCCTTCACCGGTTCAAGTAGAGCGATCACGGCTTCGCGTAGTTGACCAACAGCATGCCATCCACGTCCATCGGATCGACGCCGTACTGCCGCCGGAGCGCGTCCGCGACCGGCGCGATCCACGGCGCCAGGTGCGGGTAGAGTGGCAGAGATTGCCCGCGCGCCCTGCTGCCCGCCCCGACGACGGCGACGCGCACCGGTTCCTTCGGAACGGGAATGCCGGTAAAGCCCATGTGTCCGCTCCTTCCTCGCGCCGATCCGCCTACACAGACGCGGCGACTTGGCGCAGGAGTTCCAGCGACGCCTCGTTCATCAGGTCGCCGGCGTCGGGATCGACCTGGCAGGCGTGGGTCACTTCGTAGCCGCCCTCGTCGTAGGCGGGTCGGGTGGGGATGTAGCCGACCGACCCGTTCGTGTAGCCGGAGAAGAAGGTCGCGCCGGGCGTCGGCGACTCGCGCTTGACGAGCGTCGCGTTCTCGTTGAACACCTCGGCAGGAGCCGTCGCCATCGTCAAGGAGCCGATCCGCAGCGCCTGCATCTCGGCGGACACCGGTTCGAGGGCGCGCGTTCCCGCCCAGCTTTCGACGGCGTCGTTGGCGCGCTGGCGTCGCAGCTTCGCCCACCAGAGAGAGCCTTCGGAACCGCCCTGGGCTTCCATTCGGGCGATTTGGGCGTCGAGCTCGTCGAGGAGTTGGCGCGCCTGTTCCTCGGAGCCGTAGCGGTAGCGCGGCAGGTCGATGGTGCGCGACGCGGCGTCGAGTCCGTCGATGGATTCCGTCTTGGCGGTCTCCCAGAGCCGCGTGATCTCGCATCCGAGCCGCACGCCGAGGCTGCGCGCCGGTTCGTAGGTCGGTTCCATGCGGATCGGGTTGATGTTGCCGCTGGCTCCCTGCACGTAGAGCAACGGCACGCCCGCGATCCGCTCGAACACGCCTCGGGCGGAACCGACGAAGTCGGCGGAGAGCTCGCGCTGCCCACCGCCCTGGCAGACGGGATGACAGGCGAAGTTCGCCAGGCAGGCGATGGGCTTGCCGTCCATGTCCTCGATGCGGGCGAGCCCGACCTCGCGGTCGACGGGACCGTCCGGGTTGTTGCCGAGGATGATGACCCCGTCCGGGCGACGTTCCCGCCGGTTGATGCCGATGTCGGAGGAGCCCCACGCGAGCCCTATGCGGGCAGGAACGCGCCGACTCATCGCTTCGGAGGCGACGCCCGCCAGGACGTGCTTGACGTGCTCGCGGTACGTCGACACGAGCGGCGACTCGGAGCGGTCCACGTCGGGCCCGTAGTGGTTGTGGGCGCAGGAGATCGCGATGTCCGCCGGGGCGGCCCCGGTCGTCGCGGCGATGGCGGCGCGGTACTCGCAGACGGTTTCGCCGCGCACTTGGAGTAGGTCGTTGGTCACGAGAACCAGCGTGCGGTCGTCCGTCGAGGCGACGAGGACGGTCGCCAGCAGGGGGTCGTGGACGGCGGTCGAGACGCCGCGCCCAGCGAATCCGACCATCGGGATGCCGACGGGCGGCGTGATGTCCGCGCGCGCAATGCCGATACTGACGGGTGCTGCCATCGTGGGTCTCCTCTCCTGATCGTGCGAGCCGGCCCCGTGAGGCATTGGACGTGACGGCGCGCCTCCTGTCAAGCGCTCCTCCACTCGTCATTCCCGTGCTCGCGGGAGCGACGGATGGAGGACGCGTGGCGCTGCAGGCGGTTTCACTCCGGCGTCGATCCCGCGTATGCTAGGCGACCGGAACGACCGGATACCGACGCACGCGACGAGGAGGCAGATATGGACCCGCTCCGCGTTGGATCCATCGGAGCCGGCGGATTCGCCCGCCACACGATCTACCCCGCGCTCCACATGGCTCCGGTTCTGCTGCAGGCGGTGGCGGACATGGACGAAGCCCGTGCGCGCGCCGCCGCCGGGAAGTTCGGGTCGGGCAGGTGGTACACCGACTGGCGGAAGATGGTCGAGGCGGAGGACATCGAGGCGCTCATCATCTCGATGGGGCCCGCCGCGCGGCAAGGGCTCGTCCGCGACGCGCTCGAAGCTGGGTTCCACGTCATCACGCCGAAGCCGCCGGCTCCGTCGCTGGCGGAGACGGAGGAACTCGCCGAGGCGTCGGCGCGCACGGGCAAGACGCTCATGGTGAACTTCCAGCGGCGATTCAGCCTCGGAGCGCGCGAAGCCCGCAAGGTCATGGCAACACCGACCTTCGGGAAGATCTCCCAGGCGCACTTCTCGTTCTGCAGCGGCAAGTACCCGTCGCTGGAAACCTACCTGCTCGACTTCGCCATCCACCACTTCGACCTGGCGCGCCATCTGGTCGGCGAGGTCGCCACGGTCTCCACGTTCCACAACGACATCAACGGGCAGGGATCGTTCGCGTGCGCCGTCGAGTACGTCAACGGCGCGGTCGGGACGATGCAGCTCAACAGCCAGCGCCTTTGGAGCCGGAACTACGACCGGATCGAGATCACCGGCGAAGGCGAGTACCTCGTCCTCGACGGGCTCTGGGCAATCGAGCACTACACGCAGGACGGGAACCGGTTCACAGACAACTACTCCGACCAGCGCAACGGGGAGCTCACCGGCGACGGGTTCAGCCTGACGGAGTTCGCGACCGCGATCCGCGAGGGCAGGGAGCCGGTCGCCAGCATTCGTGACTGCGTCGGCACGATGCGGTTCTACGACGCCGTCCTACGGCGAGAGCGCGGCATCATCACCGTCACGGCGTAGAGCGACACTCGCAGAGAGGAGACATCGCGTGAGCGCAGATAACCGTTCGATTCCGGTCGCGGAGCTGCGCGGCTGGACGATCTGCACGCGGAAGGACGCGTCGCCGTCGGAGACCTACGCCGCCGAGGAGCTTCAGCGTCTGCTCGAAGCGTCGGCTGGCTTGCGGCTGGAGGTTCGGCAAAACGCGCCGGAGTCGAGCCGGCAGATACGCGTCCACGGGTCGGAGGACGCATCGCTGGGCGAGGAGGGCGTGCGCCTCCAGGTCGCGCCGGACGCGATCGTCCTGGCGGGCGGCTTGCCGCGCGGCGTCCTCTACGCGGTCTACGAGTTCGCTGAGCAGTACCTGGGCGTGCGGTTCCTGACGGTCGATCACGAGCACATCCCGGACGCGTCGGGCGTGTCGATTCCGTGCGGGGAACACGCCTACGCGACGCCCTTCGCGTTCCGGTGGAGCTACTACCGGGAGAACTCGGACGAACCGGCGTTCGCCGCGCGGCTGCGCGTGAACACCGTGAGCGACGAACCGCGACTCGGCGGGAGAGTCCGCCAGCAGCTCATCAACCACTCGTTCCATTGGCTGGTTCCCTACGACCAGTACGGCGAGTCGCACCCGGAGTACTACGCGGTCGTGGACGGGAAACGCGATACGGAGACGCACGGCGGCGGACCCCAGCTCTGCGTGACGAACCCCGACATCGTGCGGATCGCCGCCGGTTCCGCCATCGCGTATCTCGATTCGCATCCGGGCATCAAGAACGTGAGCGTCAGCCAGGCGGACACGAACCGCTACTGCCACTGCGAGGCGTGCGAGGCGGTCAACGAGCGGGAGGGAACGCCGATGGGCTCGAACCTCCAGTTCGTGAACGCCGTCGCGGAGCTCATCGAGGAGCGCCATCCCGACGCGAAGGTGGGAACGCTCGCCTACTGGTACACGCGCCAACGCCCCAAGACGATGCGTCCCCAGCACAATGTCCAGATTCAGCTCTGCTCGATCGAGTGCTGCACGCTCCACGCCATCGACGATCCCGATTGCGAGACGAACCGCGCGTTCTGCCGCGACATGGCGGAGTGGGGCGAGGTGAGCGACGACATCTGGGTCTGGAACTACAACACGAACTTCCGGTTCTACGACCTGCCCTTCCCGAATCTGCGGAGCATCGGACCCAACGTGCGCTACTTCCTGCGGAACGGCGCGAAGGGCATCTTCATGCAGGCGAACGGAAACGGGCGCTCCGGCGAGATGTGCGACCTGCGGAACCACCTCATCTCGCGGATGCTGTGGAACCCGTCGCTGGACGACCGCGCGGTGTGCGAGGAGTTCGTGCGGCTCCACTACGGCGCGGCGGCGGACCGCGTCCTGGAGTACGTGAACTGGCTCCACGACAACGCAGGATCGAAGGGCGTGCATCCGGGCTGCTTCCCGAAGCCGGAGGACGTCGGGCTGAATCCCGAGACGGCGCGACGGGCGTTCGACCTGTGGGCGTCGGCGCTGGGGGAAGCCGACAGCGACGACGCGCGGATGCGCGTCGAGAAGGGCTCCATCGCCGCGTATCGGGCGTTGATCGACGCGGGCGGGCTCGAAGGCGACGAGCTGAAGCAGTTGGTTCTCGACTACATCGCCCTGTGCGGGAAGCACGGCATGACGCGCGTCTCGGAGCACCAGAGCGTCGAGGACGCGTTCCCGGCTCTGCGTGAGCGGGTCGGCTTACCCGCGAGTTAGGGCGTCGCTTTCGACGGCAGCGCGTGAGCCCCGACCCCGGCAGCGGGGCTTCCTGCCTTCGGCGCGAAATCGCCGGCTTCCGGGTCCGCGAGCGCCGGATCGACACCGTACGTCCCGTGTGCCTCCTCCGTCGGCAGGTCGGGGTGGCTCCTTGCCGGGGCATCGAGGCAGTACCACCAGTTCGACGCGAACCGGAACGTCTCCGGAGCCGTGTTCGGTCCGATGTTGACCCCGCTCGACGCCCAAGCGTCCGACCGGAAGGCGATCAGGTTGCGCTCGAACACGCCGTTCCGCGACGGCACGAACGTCTCGCTGCGGTTCTCTTGTAGGATGCGAAGCGCCCACCGACCCGGGCGGTAGATCGTGTTGTATCGCACGACCGCCCTGTCGACACCCACGAACGCGACCGCCGCACCGCTCCCGATGAACGTGTTGCCCTCGACGACGATCGCGCGCGCCTCGGAGTTCTCCATGCTCCCGTCGAGATTCAGCGCCGGACGGAAGAACTCCAAGCCCGTGCTTCCTCCGATGTTCACGCCCCTTCCCGCGTTGACGAACCGGTTCCCGCGAACGACGACATCGGCGGTTCCGCCCTTCATCTGGACGCCCTCGCTCGTCTGCGTCGGCGTCGTCTCGAAACGGCAGCCGGCTATCAAACCGTTGTGGCAGCCCACCATGTCGATCCCCGACCCGCCGGTTCCCCACCGTTCGACGACGCAGTTCTCGACGACGAAGCCGTTCAGTCCCGACAGCTTGATGCCATCCCGGTTGCCTTCGGGCCCTACGTCGCGGACGCGGATGCCGCTCAGGACGATATCGCGCGCGGAACCGAAGTTCCCGCCGTCGTCGAGGTTCCAGCCGTTGCCGGTCATGTTCGCCGAGACGAGGTCGCGGAGCTCCAGATGCGACGCTCCGGCGATGTGCATCGCCTGTCCCCCGCCGTCGAACACCGGCGGGTTCGTCGAGTCCAGCGCGGCGATGACGATGCGGTTCCCAGGCTCGCCGGTCACGCCGCGAAAGTAGAGCCCGCCTTCATAGGTTCCCGGCGCGATGAGGATGCGGTCGCCGGGCTTCGCGGACGCGACGGCAGCCTGGAGCGCGTTCCGGTCGCGGACGATCGTCTCAGATGCCATCGCACACGGCACGACGAGTACCGCGAGCGCCAATGCAGCGCGAATCATTGGCGATCTCCTTCTGCCGTGCGAGCCAGTGCCTCGAAGAAGCCGTCGGGTATCCCCGCGATGTAGACTTGCGCCTGACCCGTCCGATCCGACGTGAAGACGACGTAGTGTTCGTCCGTCGAGAACGACGGGTGCGGATGCGACCACTGGGGCCCGTAGACCGGCTCGATCTTCATCTCCATCCACGACAGGCTTCTGCCCCGCTCGTCCGCGACCGCCTTCGACGCGGCGGCGAAGTCTTCCGCGAGCGCGTACCGGTTCTTGCGCCACTGGGTTCCGCCGTTGGAGCTTCGCGGGTGGCAGAGCGTCCGCCGCTCGCCCGTCCCGACGTGGACGATCTGCAGCCCGATGTCGGGGTGCGCCGTGTCGCAGAGAACGAACCGCCCATCGCGTGTCGGGGCGATGTGCCACGCGTTGAACGCCGCGATGGCGCTCATCTGCCGCGTTCTCAGCGAGAACCGCTGGAGGGCGTAGTGCCACCGGACGACGATCAGGTCGTCGGTTCCCGGCAGGAACGTCTCATGGACGAGGAACTCGTCGTTGTCGTGCTCCCACAGGAGGGTGTTCTCGGAGCCGTCGGCGCGGATTATCCACATGCGCGGCGCGGGATCGCCGGCGTACTCGATGAGCGTCGGATCGGTCGGGTGGAACTGCGGATGGATGATCGTGCGCGGGGACTCGTGGATGACATCGCCGCCGGAGCCGTCGGTGCGGGTGACAGCGATCCGGGCGCGTCCGTCGCGCTTCATCGCGGTCACGATCAGCGACCCATCGGCGTTCAGGCTGCATTCGCCGAGCTGTCCGCCGTCGTAGTCGGCGAGCGTGCGCGTTCCCAACGTCACGATGTCGAGGGCTCGCACGCGCGATCCGCAGGTGTAGTAGAGCGTCAGCCCGTCATCGGAGAGCGTTCCCGAGTATCCGTGGATGCCCGATTCGTCTGTCAACTGGACGAGATCGCCGTCGGGGAACCGCGCCATGAAGAAGTTGGGTTCCCCCGTACGGTATGATGTAAAGACGACGTGGCGGCTGTCCGGCGTCATCGAGGGTGTCAGGAAGTAGAGGTTGTGGTGGACGGACGCCTGGCGCGTCATCTGCCAGACGACGACGCCCGTTACGTCATCGCGGGTCGGCGAGGCTTCGCTGGGAAACAGATCGCCCTGGGGCATCCACGGCTCCTCGGGATGTGCCGGCTGGTCGGAAACGCGCCCCGAGCATCGCAGGGCTTTGGGAACCCGTCAAGTCCGCCGCAGGAATCACCGCAGGTTCAGGAGGGTTCGACGATGCGCAGCTTCGTGATCGGCGCACTCATCGTCGCCGTTGGAGTATCGGCAGGATGCGCGGCAACGACCGTGGCGGGGAAGCGGCGCGTGCTTCCGGGCGATGTCATGCGTCGCACGTCGGCTCCCGACACCAAGCTCGCTGGAGCCGATCTCTCGAACGTCGTCTTGTCACGATCCAATCTGCACGGCGCAAATCTGGCGGGGGCGACGCTCGAATACGCCAGCTTCTACCGAACCGACCTGGGCGAAGCCGACCTCACCGGCGCTCAGGTCTACCGCGCCAACCTGTTCGGAGCCGATCTGCGCGGCGCGAAGCTCGAAGGCGCTGACCTGTCCCAGGCGGACCTCCGCATGGCGCGCCTGCAAGACGCCCGGCTCAAGGGAACCGACCTGCGCGGAGCGTTTCTCCAACGGGCTGACCTTCGCGAAACGGACCTGACCCAGACGGACCTCACGGGAGCCGTCTTCGACGCCTACACCATCCTGCCGGAGACGCTCGATCCGTTCGAGGCGGGGATGGTCTACTGGCGCATCGACGAACGCGCCCGGCGCGTCGACAGGAAGCCTAACGCCCAGTTCCGGCGGTTCTAGTGGTCAGTGACAGTGAATTGTCGGTTTGTCCAACCCCCACCCTAACCCTCCTCCATGCAAGGGGGAGGGGACATAGCCTCCTCCCCCGCGAAGCGTGGGGGAGGATTGAGGTGGGGGGAAGACGACGTCTCCAAAGTAACTGACCACTAGCTATCCGTCTCACCGATGAGTGGTCGTGACGCGCTGCGTCAACGCGCGACGCGCAGGAGAACCGCGTCTCCGGCCGCCAGCGTCGCCGTCGCGCGTCCGCCCGCGAATGACACCGCCGCATCGCTCGCGTTCCCGCGCGAAACGGCTTCGACACCTCGCACACTCCCATCGAACTCCTGCGTCAGAGCCGCCGACGCGCGCAGGTTCCGGTTGACGATGTAGAGGTACTCGGCTCCCGCCTCGTCCTTGAGGAATCCCGCGACCCACTCGACGCCTTCGACCGACTTGAGATACGACTCCGCCGCGAGCGGCTTCGCGCGATCGGGAACCGGCTCCGAGTGCGCGACGGCGACGGACGTGAGCCGATTCAGCGTCGGCGCGACTGGGAGCAGACGACAACCGATGGCGTGCCGGTCGTCCTGCTCCAAGAGCGGCGCGTCTGCCAGGACTGGTCGTGGATCGAGAACACGTGGTCGATCATCCGCGACGGCAAGCGGTCGGACTACGACCTGGGGCATCGGCTCTATTCGGCGAAGGAGCTCAAAGACCTGGCGCTCGACTGCGGGTTCGCCGAGGCGGAAGCGTATGGGCATCTGTCGGGAACGCCGTACGATCACACGGCGCGGCGTCAGGTCATCGTGGCGCGGAAGAAGTTCTGATGGCGGAGAGAGAGGGATTCGAACCCTCGGTGAGGTTGCCCCCACACGTGATTTCCAGTCACGCCGGATCAGCCGCTCCCGCATCTCTCCGCATTCGGGCGGCAGGCATGCCTGCTGGCGTGAGGAAGCATAGACCCCGCCAGGCGAGTTGTCAAGCCGCATTGGGCGGTCATCCGCGCGACCGCATCAGCTCGAACCACCGGTGGAACATCGGACGCGCCGGTTCGGGCAGCGAGTCCACGAACGCGGCGTCGATCCACGGCTGAACCGCCGGAGCCACCGAGTCCATCGCGGACGACTCGAACGCGTAGTGGAGCGTCCGCCGGAGCCTTCCGGGACGGTTCGCCGCCCGATGGATCAGGCACGGGTTGTAGAACGCGACGTCGCCAGCGTTCAGAACGACCTGCATCTCTCCGGGCAGCAGCGAATGGTCGCGGCTCGACATCGCGACGCGCTCCGAGTCGGTTGCCTCTCTCCGATGACTCCCGGGCACGATCCACAGAGACGTATCATCCACGAGCGCGCCGTTGAGCTGGACGATCCCGCTCGTGCGCTCCAAGTGCTCGATCTCATCGACGCCCGGAGGCGGCGGCAGATCGCGATGCCACCCGATGGCGTACGAATAGCGGATGCTGTTCACCAGCAGCGTACAGATGCGGTATCGCACGCTGCCGTCCACCAGGTCGGCGACGGGTCCCATGATCGACGGATCCGACAGCGAGTCGATGAAGCCCGCTGAGCGAGCGTCGGGATAGAGAACGTCGTTGACGCCCGCGAAGTCGGTGCGCCCCGCGTCCGTCCAGCGCACGCGGGCATAGAGCCCGGCGCGAGCCATCGCCACGGCGCGATCCGCCGCGCATCGGTACGTGGCGATCCGGTCGGGAGACAAGGCGCGCCGGACGACCACGAACCCGCGTTCGCGGAAGCCGGCGCGTTCCTGAGTTGATAGACCAGCCATGCTCGTTACCGTGGCGAGAGTCCATGCCAATCGTCGGTGCGGAACGGCGATGCAGGCAGCCCAGCGCTGTTGACGAGGTTCACGTCCGGGTTGTGATGCCAGCCGTAGCGCACTGCCGCCGGGTGTGCGACGTCCGGACTGCTGACCACGACCGCATTGCCGTCGATCACGGCGTCCGCCCAGACGAACCGGCGATCCTCGCTGGCGATGGCGAAGCCGCGCAGAGCCTTGCCGTCGCTCGTCTTGAGTCCGCCGTCCACATGCTGGAACCGGACCCGCGCCTTGCCCTGCTCGACGATGCAGCCGTCGTAGAGGGGACCCGAACTGACGACATCCCTGCCGTAGATGCCCGCGAGCGCAGACAGCGCCAGACGCTTGCCAACGTCCTGCTTGTTGCGCGGGTGGATGTCGTTCGCCTCGCCAATGTCGATGGCGACCGCCATGCCGGTCCTCGGTTCCGCCAACGCCATGAGTTGCGCCTCGCGGAGCTCCGCCCAGTGGTTATCACCGGGTTCCGCCAAGGGTTCTCCGAAGTTCGCCAGTTGGACGAAGAAGAACGCGAAGTCCGGGTCGCCCCAGGCATGCCGCCAGTCGCGGATGAGCGTGCGGAACAGCGACCGGTATTGGTAGCCCCGATCCGCGTTCGACTCGCCCTGATACCAGATCGCGCCGCGCACGGTGAGCGGCAGCAGCGGCGAGACCATCCCGTTGAAGAGAACCGTCGGTTTGTTGGGGTCATCGAGCCCGTGCTGCCGCGCCAACAGCGCCGGGAACTCGGGTGCGAGGGACTCCCGACTCGTCCATGCCTCGGAGCACGTCCCGCCCCACGACGAGTTGATGAGCCCCACCGGCACGCCTAAGTCCTCGTTCAGCTTCCTGCCGAAGAAGTACCCGACGGCCGAGAAGTTGGGGATCGTCGAGGGCGAGCACGGCTGCCATCGCATCGACAGGTTCGCAAGCGGTTCGTCGGAGATGGTCGCGGGAACCTGGAGCAGCCGAATCGTCGGATGGTCGGCGGCAGCGATCTCCTCAGCGGCGTTGAGAGACTCCGAGAGGGGCCACTGCATGTTCGACTGACCCGAGCAGACCCACACCTCGCCCACCAGGACGTCCTTGAGTGTGATGGCGTTCTTGCCCTTGGCGACGAGCTCGTGGGGTCCGCCGGCTGCAGCCGCCGGCAGATGCACCGACCACGCGCCGTCGCCGTCGGCTGCCGTTTGCGCCTGATTTCCAGCCAAAGAGACGCTGACCGATTCCCCGGCGTCCGCCGTGCCCCAGACCGCCAGCGTCCGGTCGCGCTGCAACACCATTCCGTCGCTGAACACGGATGCCAGCTTGACATCCGCCTGCGCTTCACGCGGCGTCGCCGCGAGCAGAAGGAACCCGACCAGTGCAGCCCCCATCGCCACCGACTCGCCGCCGATCCAGGCGGCAACACCGATCCCGGCCAGCACCCCAACCGTCCTCACCCAAGCTCCCCGGCGCAGCATGTTGTCTCCTCATCGTGTGGTCGTCGCGGGGCACGTGAATACAGAAATCCCTCTCTGGGCGCAAGGTGGCAGGACTACTGCATGAACTCATCTTGCCATGCGCCTCTGCAGCACAAGCGAACGACCAACGCCTCTCGACGGCTCTCTTGACGGATGACGGAGACTCGCCATACTGTACCGTACCCGAAGGGAGTCCCTGCATGAATATCCTGATGGTGCGCTACTCCGGCGGATTCGAGCACACCTACCTGCCCGACGCGGAAGTCACGTTCAAGGAGATCGGCAAGACGAACGGATGGCGCGTCCGCACGACGCACCGCTGCGACGGAATCACGGCGGACAACCTGGCGAACGTCGACGTCCTCGCGTTTGCCACGACGGGAACGCTCCCGATCACGGACGTGCAGAAGCGCGCGCTTCTCGACTTCGTGCGCGGCGGCAAGGGGTTCGTCGGCATCCACAACGCCACGGACACATTCTACGAATGGGCTGAGTACGGCGAGATGGTCGGCGGATACTTCGCCGGGCATCCGTGGCACCAGGAAGTGAACGTCATCGTCGAGGACCCGAACCATCCGGCGACGAAGCCCCTCGGATCGTCCTTCAAGGTCGTCGACGAGATCTACACGTTCAAGAACTGGGATCGGAAGAAGACGCACGTCCTGATGCGGCTCGACAACGCGTCAGTCGATCTGTCCAAGGGCAACCGCCCCGACCACGACTACGCCCTCGGCTGGTGCCATGACTACGGCAAGGGGCGTGTCATCTACACGGGGCTGGGTCATCCCGACGAGCTCTGGTACAAGCCCTGGTTCCGCGAACACATCGTCGGATGCCTCAAGTGGGCTGGCAGGCTCGCCTAACCGGCGCGAACAGCACGGGTGACAACGGAGGAGGAGCGACGTGCGACCGACGCCCGATTTCGTCGCGGACGTCACGGACCATCAGATAGCGTTCTTCCGCGAAGAGGGATACCTGCGCATCGAGCGCATCACGTCCGACGAGGAAGTGGGCTGGCTCAAGGGCATCTACGACGAGCTCTTCGGGAATCGCACGGGCGAGGAGCAGGGAGCCTACTTTGACCTCGCAGGGCCCCGCGCCCACGACGGACGCGAGACGCTTCCGCAAGTGCTCGGACCCGAGCGCACGTTCCCGGAGCTCCGCGAGACGGCTTACTTCCGCAACGGACGAACCATCGCCGCGAAGCTGCTGGGCATGCCGCTCGATCAAGTGAACGGCGGTGGACACATGATCCTCAAGCCCGCTCGGTACGGGAGCGCGACGCCCTGGCACCAAGACGAAGCCTATTGGGGACCCCAGGTTCTCCATCACGGGCTCAGCGTCTGGATGTCCCTCGACCCGGCGACGGTCGATAGCGGATGCCTGCAGTTCATCCCACGGTCACATCTGGCAAGGGAGGTGCGCGTCCATCGGCACATCGACAATGACCCGACCGTCCACGGGCTCGTCACGGACGATGTCGATCCGTCGGAGGCGGTCGCATGCCCACTCGACCCCGGCGGCGCGACGTTCCACCACTGCCGGACGCTCCACTACGCCGCCCCGAACGCGACCGACCATGCCCGACGCGCCTATATCAACGTGTTCAACGCCCCTCCGCAGAAGCGGAGCCAGCCTGCCCATCGCCCGTGGATCGACGAAGAAGCCGCCGCGCTGGCGCGCCTCAAGTCTCTGGCGCGTCCGCGACTGAAGGCGACGTGAGTCGGACAGGCATGGGTGAGAAGATGGAGTCTGCGTGAAGACGATCCCCATCCCGGAACTGAACCGGCACGTGTCGCGGCTGTGCATGGGCACCATGGTCTTCTCCCGCGCGGAGCAGTCCTTCACGGACGACATGCTGGACGCCTTCGTCGCGGCGGGAGGGAACCTGCTCGACACGGCGGAGGTCTATGGCTCCGAGCGTCCCGTCGGCGAGTGGATTCGCAGCCGTGGGAACCGAGTCGATATCGTCGTGCTCGATAAAGCGCTCGACGCGACGGAGAAGGTGACGCCCGAAGCCATTCCCAAAGCCATCGCGGGCAACCTGGAACGGCTCGGTTCCGACTACATCGACCTGTGGATGCTCCACCGCGACAATCCCCAGGTTCCCGCCGGCGAGATCGTCGACGTCCTCAACGCCGAGGTGCGCGCGGGTCGGATCCGCGCGTTCGGCGGCTCCAACTGGGGAACCGACCGGCTCCAAGCGGCGAACGACTACGCCAAGAGCCACGGGTTGATGGGCATGGCAGGTTCCAGCCCCCATCTGAGCCTGGCGACGGCGAAGGACGCGATGTGGCGCGGCTGCATCTGGGTCACCGAGGAGGACCGCGATTGGTACCGCCGCTCGCAGATGCCGCTCTTCTCCTGGTCGTCGCAGGCGAGGGGGTTCTTCAGCGGTCGGTTCCGCCCCGACGACCCGTCCGACGCGAACATGGTGCGCGTCTACTACTCGGACGAGAACTTCGAGAAGCTGCGACGCGCCGAGGAACTCGGTCGGAGGAAGGGGGTGTCGGCGATCCAGATCGCCCTCGCGTGGGTTCTGGATCAGGACTTCCCGGCGATTGCGCTCATTGGTCCCGCGAACCGCGACGAGCTGTCGTCGTGCCTCGAAGCCGAGAAGGTCGAGCTCACGCCGGAAGAGCTCGCTTGGCTCGAACTCCGGTAGCGATGGTTCGCTGTCTGAAGCGAAAAGTCCCGCCGAGCCTGCAAAACTCGGCGGGACGTCCTCGTGCTTACACGCCCTAAGGGGCGAGTGTCAGAAGATTCCAGTTGGTCACGGACTTCTGACCGTTACGGTCGCCTTGTCCGCCGTCCCACACAGCGAAGGCGACCGGAACCTGTTTGCCAGCCGTCAGCTTGGCATCGGTCTGATCCGGCGAAGCCAACGGGCGAACGAACACAACCTTCCACTTGCCGTTGTCCCAGACGCCCGCGCCACGGACGTTTTGGCTCGCGTCGGGCTGCGTCGTGAGCGAACCGAATCCCTCTGCGTTGAGGTCTTCCATCGGAACCGTCCGCGTCGGGTTCGACACGGGGTTCCCTGCCGCCAGCGCCGTCAGATAGGTCTTGTCGTAGCTCGCGGCAGCAGGAATGTCATGCCGCTTGCTCTCGTCTTCCTTCGGGTCGAACGGCTTCGCCTGAAGGTACCCATCCGGGGCTACGTTCGGGTAGACCGCCTCGACGTCGGCGTACGCCACCAGGTCCATCTGTCGGCTCGCGCGCCAGTACCAGATGTTGACCGGCGTGGTCGCGGCTCCCATCGTCAGGGATTCCAGCGACACGTCGGATCTCAACGCGAACTGCACGCCGCCGCCGTCGCTGAAGTCCTGCGGCCGGATCGTTTCGGCGTTCACGGCAGCGTCACTCCACTCCATCAGGATGGCGACTTCCTTGCCGTTGTGAACCGCCTTGACGTCAACGTGCGCCGACGATTCGCGACGCTGATAAAGCAGCATCAGCGGCAACGACGTCGATGGCGCGGAACCCCACGCCGGGCTCAGCGGATCTTCGGGAACCGCTCCGGCGACCTTCGCCGCCGTCAACGACGCCTGCTGGGGCTGCACAGCCTCCGGCACATCCCCCGCGAGCGACTTCACGTACTGCACGACCGCGTAGATGTCGTTGTCCGGCAGCAGTCCCTCATAGGACGGCATGGGCGTTCCGGTCATACCGGTGCGGAACCGGAGATAGATGTCCTCGTCGCGCCCGCCGCCCTTGTAGATGCCGCGCGTGAAGTCGTTCGCCTTGATCTGCAGACCCCAGTCGTCCGTGAGCATCGCGGACGACAAGCCGTCGGCTCTGCCCATCTCGCCGTGGCAGGCGGCGCACTGCATCTGGGCGTAGACCTCTTTGCCGCGCGCGATGTTCTCAGGCGTCTGAGGCAGCGGAGCCGGGGGCGCGATGCCCTCCGTCGGCTGACGCTCCGCGAACGCCGGCGCGAACCCCTTCACGACGCTGACGAGCAGGTTCAGCTCTTCGTCGGACAGGTGCGCGAAGCTGGGCATCGCCGATCCCGGCATGCCGCGCTTCAGCACGGCGAGCAGGTCTGCGTCGGTCGGCAACTGACCCGAAGGCGTCGACCGGACCTTGAACCACCCCTTGGTGAAGTCTCGCGGCTTGGGATAGAGCAGGTAGGCTGCCTGCCCGTTCCCCTCGCCCGTCGGTCCGTGGCAGACCAGGCACTCCCGGTTGTAGAGCTTCTGCGCCGCCGTCAGCGGACCCTTCGCCCCTTGGTCCCCCTGCGGTCGATTGCGCAGGAGCCACACCGCGCCGGCGGCAACGGCGACGAACAACACCGCCGGGATGACGTACATCCATACTCCGCGCTTCATCGTGTCATGTCTCCTACCCACTGGACGTCAGAACCCGGCGCGCGCGCCGCCTCTGCCTCCTCGTCGAAGGTCTCGACGGGGCGAATGGCAACGACCTGCTCCGGTGACGCGTTTAGAGATCGAGTCTCATATTCCAAAAACCACTGCAGAACATCCGCGAACCGACGATACACGGTGTCCGGCGCAGCGGAGGCGACCAGCCGCGCGAAGTAGGAACCCCATCGACCGATGTGCGCCTCGACAAACTGTCGCTGTGAGTCGCGGCACACTTCCGCCTGTTCCGACTTCCCCTCCTGGAGCGCGTACGCCTCGCGCGCTGCGACCACGTGCATCCACTCCAGCTCGACGCTCACATGGTCGAGACGTTCGTGAGCCGTCTCCGACACGTCCAGCTCATACGCCCGGTAGAACCCGGAGATGTCCGCCAGCTCCTGCGACTGGTAGAAGATGTGCTCACCGACATACTCCGTCTCATACTGCGGGCAGTCCCGCGAGAGCGCGTGCCCGAACACCGCGCCGTACTCCGTGTCGAGGCGATCTAGCGTGATCTCGCCCGCGTGGGACGTGAGCCACGCGACCGCCTCGAGACACGCCGCTTCGGCGGCGGGGTCCTCGCCTTTGATCTCCGGCAACTGCGCCGCAGCGCCGGCGATCCCTTGCTGCAGCCGACCGGAGCGGACCGATTCGGCGAGCTCGGCATCCGGGTAGTCGAACGCGTCCGCAAGGTAGCGATGGATCTGGCTTCGCGCCATGTTTGTCGCGATCCGGTCGGCAACTGTCATCGACCCGCCTCCGTGCGCTCTGGCGCTCCTAGATCGCGTTCGCGTGCTTGTCGGGACGGACGTGGAGCGGTTCCTCGACCGTCGTGCGGACGATCTCCTTGCCGTCCTTGCCGAATCCGATGACCGTGTCGTTGTACATCGCCCACGGCTTGCCGTTGATCGTCGTCTCGTAGACCTTCTCGCCCTCTTCGATCTCGTACTTGAAGATGATCCGGCGCGAGACGCGGAACAACTGCATGATGGCGAGCAGTTCGCGCGATGGAGCCGTGTACTGCTCGATCGCCTGATCGACGCCGGGCCCGAACATCTGCCGCAGGTAGGGACGAGGAACCCAGCGCGGCGGGATGTAGTAGCCGTTCGGCTCCGTCCCGAACTGCGGATAGAGCGGGAGGGCGACCTTGGCGACCTTCACCATGTAGTAGAGCGGGTTCGACTTGTCCTCGGTCCAACTCCCGTCCTCGTTCACCGCGACCAAGCCCTGCATCCGGATCTTGCCGATGCACGCCGCCATGCAGCGCGTCTCCATCGGCGCACCTTCGGACATCGGGTCCTTCCCCTCGACGCGCGGGTAGCAGCCGACGCACTTCTCCGACACGCGCGTCGTGCCTCGGTAGAGCGACTTCTTGTATGGGCAGGCTTCGACGCACTTCTTGTAGCCACGGCAGCGATTCTGGTCGATGAGGACGATCCCGTCCTCCTGCCGCTTGTAGATCGCCTTGCGCGGGCAGGCGGCGAGACACGCCGGATAGGAGCAGTGGTTGCACAGCCGCTGCAGGTAGAAGAACCACGTATCGTGCGACGGCAGCATCGCCGAGCCGTGGCGGAATTGGTTCCGCACGCCCTTCTCGCCCTTGGGCGTGTCCTCGTAGATGTTCGGAGCGGTCCATTCATCGTCGGCGGGCATGTATCCCAGCACGCGGCGGGAACCGTCGTCCCCGAAGCGCCGTTCGGCTCCCTCGAAGAGCGTGATGCCGTCGTACGTTCCGTAGGGAGCCTTCGCGTCGCCCGCCTTCTCCGTCCACGTCTGCCCGCCGGGGTTGGCGTCTTCGAGCAGTCGGAGCGCCTTGACATCCCAGAACTGCGGATAGCCGCCGTAGGGCTTCGTCTCAACGTTGTTCCACCACATGTATTCCTGCCCCTTGGAGAAGGTCCATGTGGACTTGCACGCGACGGTGCACGTCTGGCAGCCGAGACACCGGTTGATGTTGAAGACGAACGCGAACTGCCATTGCGGATGGCGAGCTTCGTAGGGATAGCTCATCTCCCTGCCGAGCTGCCAGTTGTAGACCTGTGGCATGTGGTTCTCCTCTACGCCCAGTCGAACTTGCTGATCGTGCTGGCGGGGATGTACTCGTCTTCGAGCAGCGCGTCGATGTCATCCTCGATCTCGTCGGCGCCGGGCTCCATCTCGGTGCGGAACCGCCAGACGCCTCCCCAACGCGCCCGTATCTCCGCGATCGCCTCTCGCACGTAGCCTTCGCCGTGGCTCCGCAGGATGGCGTGCGTGACCGGATAGTTCGGATCGCTGAAGAGCTCGTAGACCTCCGCATCGTCGAGCCCCATGCGGACGTACTCGTCCACGATGCAGCGGGTCATCTCCGCGATGTCCTCGGGCGTCATCGCGGGCCCGAGCATCCCGGAGAGCTCCATCGGATCGGTGAGGGCGACTTCATCTTTGGGCATCGATGCGACTCCCTGAGTGCCGGCGGGCCCGTGCGGGCCCGCCCGCGAGCTACGATTTCCTCACGTCGACCAGCGTGCCGGCGAGGTACTTCAGCATGTGCTCATCCTCGGTCTCCGGTGCGAATCCCGTCTTCTTGGGGTTCCAGATGCCCTTGCCGCCCAGCCCGCCGTCCTCGGCTTTGACGACCTTGACGAGCGTCTCCTTGGGCACCGTGTTGATCGCGTGGTTGTCCGCCTCACCACCCAGCATGAATCCCATGAACGCCTTCGACTTGTGGAAGAGCGTGTCCGTCTGGTGCATCGGCATGTGCCAGTTGCGGGTCACGCTCTGCTGCGAGCCGTACCGCAGGTTCGACTGATAGCCGGTGTCTTCGGACAGCGCCCTGCCGTCCTTCCGCGTCTCGTGCGCCTTGACGCTCCGCTCCGTGGCGATGTACGGCGCGTGCTTCATCATGACGACGTTGTACGGATAGGCGTGGTTGTACCGCGCGCGGAGCATCAACCGCGCGACCTTGTAGAACGGGTCTGACGGGTCCCAGTTCCTGTAGGGACGGTCCGCCGCGTTCGAGTCGACGTAGACGTAGTCTCCGTCCTCGATGCCCAGGTCCTTCGCCGCCTGGGGGTTCATATGGAGCTGGTGTTCCCCGACGCCCGGCATGCGCTTGTCCATGCGGTACGGGTCGCCGAAGTTGGAGTCCCAGATCAGATGCCAGTCCGTGTCGCTCCACGACGAGTGGACGCGGTGGCGCGTCTTGGGCGTGAGGCAGAAGAACTGGTATCCCCGATCCCACAGCGGGTTCTTGCTCGTCTTGACTCGGCTCCACGGCATCTTGAGGTTGCGGACGGTGCGCTCGTCCCAGTGCATCGCGCTCGCCGGGATTCCGTAGTCGTCAGGACGGATGTAGGGGCTCGAGCTGACGATGACGTTGGGCAGGTACGGCGTGCCTTCGGGACCCTCCCGATGGACGATGAAGTTCTCGCCATACTCGATGGCTTCGTCGAGGTCGCTGTACGCCGCGAGCCGCCCGTGATCCGTGTAGAAGGGCAGATTGTCCTCGACCTGCTCCCAGAACGGGATGCGCGGGTAGGTGCGGAAGAGCATCAGCGCCGCGCCCGGCTCGCCGTACTTGCCCGACATGACGTCCGCGAGCTGGTAGCCCGCCGTCGTCGTGCAGGTGTCCAGCAAGCGCTGGATATAGACGTCGCGGTTCCCGTCGTTGACGAACTTCCACATGTCCGCCAGACGTTGATCGCCGTTGACCTTGGCGAGGGCGCGTCCGATTCCGGCGAGAACCTCCACGTCGTCCTTGCTGTCGAACAGCGGCGGAATCGCGTTGTCCTTGCCGCCCCAAATCTGGAGGAAGGGGTTCTGACACGCCGCCGTGATCTCCTTCCCCTCGAACTCGACCCACGAGTTGGCGGGAAGCCCGAAGTCGGCGTATTCGACCGAGGCGGTCATCTGGATATCGACCGACACGATCATCTCGACCTTCGGGTTCACGTTCTTGAGCATGTCGTAGGCATGCTTGGCGTTGTTGATGAGGTTCACGTTGCTGAACACCATCGCCTTCGTCGGCGTCGGCATGTGGCTCTTGCCGGTGAAGACCTTGCGCCCGTACTTGGGCGTCTTGACGATCAGCGGACGGTCGCCGTGGTTCCAGTACGCCGGCTCCTCGTCCTTGGTGAAGCCGTGCGCCTTGATCTCCTTGCCATGCACCGTGCCGTCAAGCGTCAAATGGAACGGGTCCTCCGCGACCCATCCCTTGAACCCGGGTCCAGACCAAGCGGAACCCTGGAACAACGCCGCCTTGTAGTTCCCAGCCCACGTGTGGACGCCCGCGCCCTTGCGCCCGACATTGCCGGTCAGCATCGCCGGCAGATAGGCAGCTCGGTTCGCCAGCGTCGCGTGGAACCAGTGGTTGATCCCCTCTCCCTGGTGAATCGCGAACGGCTTCGTCGTCGCGATGTCTTCGCAGAGCCGCAGGACAAGGTCCTTGGGCGCACGCGTGATCTCTTCGACGGCGTCGAGGTCGTAGTCCCGCAGGTGGGTCTTGTACATCTCGAACAGCGTCATCACCTCGACGGACTTGCCGTCCACGGTCTTGACCGTGAACTTCCCTTCGAGGACGGGATCGACGCCCTTCGACACCAGGGTCTTGCCGACATCGTCCCGCGTGATCGCCACCGGTTTGTTCGTCTTGCCGTCCCAAACGACGAAGTCGCCGATCTTATCGCGGAGCTCGTCCTTCAGACCGTGGTGTTTGTAACTGGGTCCCGACGAGATGTTCTGGTTCTTGTACCCGGCGACAATGTCCTGCGGCTTGAGGCGCTTCAGGTTGTCCGTGCGGACGAGCAGCGGGAAGTCGGTGAACTGCTTCACGAAGTCGGCGTCATAGCGCTTGTTGTCGATGAGCCACTTCGTGATGCCCAGGAAGAGCGCCGTATCGCTGTTGGGGCGGATCGGAATCCAGTAGTCCGCCTTGGTGGACGGCGCGCCGTACTCCGGGCTGATGACGACGATCTTCGCGCCGCGCTCCATGCACTCGATGAAGAAGTGCGCGTCCGCCATCTTGTTCTCGACGAGGTTCTTGCCCGACATGATGATGAGCTTGGACGAGCGCAGGTCGTTGAAGTCGGTATCGCTCGTCTGGAGCCCATGCACCCACGGATGTCCCGGCGCTTGGTCGCCATGCCAGGTGTAGTTCGACCAGTTCCTGCCGCCGCGCGCCTTTTCCTCGCCGACGCCCCGTATCTTGGCGTCCACGAGCGCCATCGAATTGGACAGGCGATACATGCCGTATTTCCCGATGACCCCCAGCAGCCCCATGCCGCCACGGAACTTGAGCGTCCGCGTTCCCGCGCCGCCCATGTCCTCGATCATCTCGGGTTCGTAGCCCTGCTCCGCGAGCCGCTTCGCGCCTTCGGGTCCGCTGTACGTCTTGGAGATGCTCGTGAGACCCTTGGCGATATAGTCGAACGTCTCGTCCCACGAGATGCGCGTGAAGGTGTCCGAGCCGCGCGCGTCGAACTTGTACTTGGACCGGTTGGCATCGGTCAGGTACGGGAACCCATCGTCCGCCCACTGCTTCCATCCCTTGCGCACGATCGGGTAGCGCAGGCGGTAGGGTCCGTAGAGGCGACGATGGAACGTGTATCCCTTGTTGCAGCCGCGCGGGTTCCAATTCACGGTCGCCTGGTTCCCGTACAGGTCCGAGTACCTGCCGATGTCGTAGTTCTGCTCGATGCGCGTTACGACGCCGTTCCGCTCGAACGCGAGCAGCCGGCACTGGTGCGTGCAGTTGGGCGAGCAGACCCACGCGAAGCTGCGGTCATACGCGTACTGGTCGCGGTAGATCGTCTCCCATCCACGGTTCGGGTAGACGTCGAGCGGGTTATCGACCGACACGACGGACTTGAGCCGCCGTGTGCGGCATCCGATCTCGCCGATGAGCGTCGTTCCGCCGACGACCCCGGCGGCTTGCAGGAACCTGCGGCGAGTGATCGCCATGTTGCTCTCCTCAGAGTTGGGCCCGCGACGGCGGGTCAACTAGCCAGCACGTCCATTTCCATGCGTTCGAGACATCGCTCACAGATGCCCTGTTCCGGTCGCCAGTCACGGAATTGCGAACGGACCCGGGCGACAACGCCCTCCATGCGCTCCCCGACCATCTCCCCGGGCAGGACCCATCGGAAGGTCGGGAACCGGCACAACGGACACGGAGCCCCGTCCACGGGCTCCACGACGACAGCCTCGGCGGTTTCCGGCGACGCCACGATGCTCCCGTCGTCGGCATACCACCCCAGCGCCTTCACACTCGCACACAACGTCATGAGGTCCGGGTGCGTGATCGAATCCGCCGCCCAGAGGCGTTCGAATGCCCGGTCGCGCGAGTTCTCCGGCAGCCTGCGGAACAACCGGTCGAACTCGGCGCGCACCATCGCCCGCGTCTGGGTTCCCTGGACTTGGCGTCGCTCCAGGCGTCCGCTGATGTTCACGCACCACAGAGATCGATACCGATCGCGGAGCAGGTTCTCTTCTGTCGGAGACTGCACGCGCCAACTGGGACGCACGTCGGACTGGAACGCGGGGTCGAGGAGGTCTGCGACGGGCATCATCTCCTGACGCAGGTGGCGGGCCAGCCCCTGCAGATCGACGAATCGCTCGGCTCGAATCCGAACGCCGATGTTGCGCGCCTGAGCGGCATCGCCGCTTCGTCGCTCGAGATCGACCGACTCGTCCTGCGCGGAACGCACCTGGGCGACCAGCAGCGCGGCGGCCTGCCCTGGGCAGGTCGGGAACTCGCGCACGACCGTCACGAACGGCTGATGCAGCCCCAGCTTGACGAAGAACGCCGCGTGCAGCACAGAAAAGGCTTCGTCGCGAGATGCGGCGGGCATGTCGTAGATCGCGTCCGCCTCTTCGTGGTAGGCGTCATAGGCGGAGGCATCGCCGCGATCCCGCCGGCGATGGATGGCGTCGTCGACCAGCACTTCGACGAACCGCTTCTCCACCCAAATGGCGACCGAAGACTCTGGTATCGGGAACTGATGAAACAGACGGTTCAGCCCGCGCAGAGAATTGCTGTCTGACATCGCGCCAACTCGCTAGACGACTACGGAACGTCCTTTGGGAACCCCACCGAACGACGTCTTCAACGTCTTCTTGCCTTGTGCCAACTCGCTGGCGAGTTGGTCGAGAGTCTTGGAGGCGAGCATCGTCTGGATACTCGCCTTGATCGCAGCCCAGTGTTCATGGACGGGACACGGATTCACGCAACTGCACGGTTCCAGACCCAGCACACAGCCGTCGAACTGCTCCAGCCCGTCGATGGCATCGACGACCTGCAGCAAGGTGATGCCCGACATCGGTCGTCCCAGTGCGACGCCGCCGTTGGGACCTTTGTGCGACTGGAGGATGCCGCTATGCGTCAGTTGCCCGCAGATCTTCCCGAGGAAGTGAAATGGGATGCTGCACCTTTGGGCAAGCGTACGCACGGGGATAAATCCCTCGCGACCGCTGACCGCCAGGTAGAGCACGACGTTGATTCCGTGCTCACATGACCGCGAGAAGATCACTTCCAACCTCCGGTAGACTCCGCGCCCAAACCCGATATCGGAGTCGTTAGTATGAATATACCACTCGACCCCATTTCGCGCAAGGGGGTTCCGAGGAGATTGTGGTCGATGTGGTAATATAGCCACGCCGACTGACGTGAACCGACGTTCGACCGCGAAAGGGCACTCTCCGACCCATGAAGCCGCTTCGTTCGTTTCGCAGCGTCCCGCAGATTCCAGACAAGCTCGACGGGCTTCGATTGCTGGCTCACAATCTCTGGTGGTCGTGGAGCCACACGACGGCTGAGCTCTTCCGCGCCCTCGATCCCGACCTCTGGGAGCAGGTCGAGCACAATCCGGTCGCGCTCTTGAGCCGCCTCAGCCCTGAAGCCCTCGCCGCGCGCGCCAATGACGATTCCTTCATCTTCCGCGTCGATCGCGAAGTGGCTGCGCTGCGACAATACCTCGAGGAACCCACTTGGTTCGCTCGAACGCATCCGGGAGAGAGCCACCAGCCTCAGATCGCCTACTTCTGCGCCGAATACGGGCTAACCGCCTGGTTCCGCATCTACTCCGGAGGACTGGGCGTTCTCGCGGGCGACCACCTCAAGGCAGCCAGCGATCTCGGCGTGCCGCTCGTCGCGGTCGGGCTCTTTTACCATCGGGGCTACTTCCAACAGCGGCTGTCGCACGACGGAGCCCAGATGGAGGGCTACCCGTTCAAGGACGCGACGCAGCTTCCGATGGAGATCGTCCGCCAACCGGGAGGCGAGCCGCTGCTCGTCGAAGTCCTGATCCGCGACGAGACCGTGCGGGCTCAGGTGTGGCGCGTGAATGTCGGGCGCATATCGCTCTACCTGCTAGACACGAACATCGCGGCGAACCCACCCCAGTTGCGAAGCATCACCGACCGCCTCTACGTCGGCGACGCCTCGCGACGGATCGCCCAACTGCTGGTGCTGGGCGTGGGAGGCATCCGAGCCCTGGAGGCGATGGGCATACGTCCGTCCGTCTACCACCTCAACGAGGGACACGCGGCGTTTCTGGTCGTGGAACGGCTGCGGCAGTACGTCGTTCGGGGGATCCCACTCTCGACGGCGACCCAGATCGTACAGGCGTCGAACGTGTTCACGACGCACACTCCGGTTCCGGCCGGCAATCAGACGTTCGCCGTCGATCTCGTCCAGAACCATCTGGCGCCGTACCTCCGAGAGTGCGGCATCCGATGGGAGGACTTCCTCCACTGGGGTCAGGCAGAAGCCGGCGTCGGCGAGTTCGGGATGACGGTTCTGTGCCTTCGGTTCTCGACCTACGCAAACGGCGTCAGCCGCCTGCACGGCGAAGTCGCGCGGCAGATGTGGGAGAAGGTGTGGCGAGGCGTTCCGCTCGCGGAGACGCCCATCTACCATGTCACCAACGGAACACACGTCGCGACGTGGGTCTCCGACGAGATGGCGGACGTCTACGACACCTACCTCGATCCGCGATGGCGCACCGAACCCGCCGACCATTCCGTATGGTCACGCGTTGACGAGATCCCTGCGCCCGAGCTCTGGCGCGCTCATGAGCGCTCGCGCGAGCGCCTCGTCGGGGCTGCTCGCAAGCGACTCGAACGGCAACTCTCCATGCGCTACGCCAGCGCGAGCGAACTCCGCGCCGCCTCGGAGGTCTTGGATCCCTCGACGCTCACCATCGGATTCGCGCGCCGGTTCGCCGCCTACAAGCGCGCCACGCTGATCCTGCGGAACCCGGAGCGTCTCATCGCGATCCTCACGAACCCATCGCGTCCCGTGCAACTCCTGTTCGCTGGGAAATCGCATCCCGACGATCAGCCTGGCAAGGACATCATCCGCGAGTTCGCGCAGTTCGCGCAGCGTCCAGAGGTGCGCCACCACATCGTGTTCCTCGAGGACTACGACATGCACCTCGCGAGCCTGTTGGTCGCGGGCGTGGACGTGTGGCTGAACACGCCGCTGCGACCCCACGAAGCCAGCGGCACGAGCGGTATGAAAGCCGCCTTCAACGGCGTGCTCAACGCGAGCATCCTCGACGGGTGGTGGGACGAGGCATACGGCGACACGGAGGATGCGGGTCTCGGCGAGATCGGATGGGCGATCGGGAACGGCGGCTCCGAGAAGCGCGACGAGAACGAGGCGGCTGAACTGGACTCCGCTGCGCTCTACTCGGTCCTCGAACGCGAGATCGTCCCGCTGTTCTACGAACGCGGAGCCGACGACATCCCTCGCGAGTGGGTCGGCAGGATGAAGCGAAGCATCCGCCTGCTGGCGCCCCGGTTCAACACGCACCGCATGGTGATGGACTACACCAAGGACGCCTACCTGCCTGCGGCTGCGCGAACATCGGAGCTGACAGCCCACAACCAGCGCCGCGCTCGCGCGCTGGGCGAATGGAAGGATCGCGTCCGCACGCAGTGGCAGAAGGTCGTCATCAAGAGCGTGGAAACCGACGCGGGAGAGACGGTCGTCGCCGGCACGCCGGTGCGGATACGGGTCCAGGCGGAGCTCGACGGGCTCCAACCCTCGGACGTCACGGCGCAGGTCGCCGTCGGCTTGCTCAACCTCAGCGACATCAGCGCCCCGCTCGACGCGGTGACCTACACCGAGCTCCGGTCGGTCGCGGCGTCGGGAAGTCTCGTCGCCTTCGAGGGCAGTTTCGTCTGCAATCTGAGCGGGCACGTCGGCATCACCGTCCGGCTACTGCCGACGCATCCCGACCTGAGCCATCCCCTGGAACTGGGTCTGGTACGCTGGGCGGGTGAAGAGCTTCCGGTCTAGCCGAGCCGCCCTTCGCGCTACAGGCTGCGGAAGTACTTGACCGTCGCTGCGATTCCTTCGCGCAAAGCCGTTTTGGGCTCCCATCCGAGCAGCGTGCGCGCCCGAGCGATGTCGGGACACCGCTGCTTCGGGTCGTCTTGCGGCAGTTCGCGATGGACGATCCGACTCCGGCTGCCCGTCAACTCGATGATCGCCGCCGCCAACTCGAGGATCGTCGATTCGGTTGGGTTCCCGATGTTTACGGGATCGGTCACGTCGGACATCAGCAGCCGGTAGATGCCCTCCGCCTCGTCGTCCACGTAGCAGAAGCTCCGCGTCTGGGAACCGTCGCCGTATACGGTGATGTCGTCGCCGCGCAGCGCTTGGGCGATGAAGTTCGGGATCGCGCGCCCGTCGTCGGGTCGCATACGGGGTCCATAGGTGTTGAAGATGCGCAGAATGCGAGTCTGAAGCCCGTGCGTCCGGTGGTACGCCATTGTCATCGCCTCGCCGAAGCGTTTCGCCTCGTCGTAGACGCTCCGTGGACCCACCGGATTCACGTTGCCCCAGTAGGTTTCCGGCTGCGGCGACACGTTGGGATCGCCGTAGACCTCGGACGTGGACGCCTGCATGAACACGGCGCCCTTGTCGCGCGCCAGTTCCAGCAGGTGGTACGTGCCCCACGCGCCGACGCGCAGGATCTCCAGCGGAATCCGGGCGAAATCGGGCGGGCTGGCAGGGCTGGCGAAGTTGAGAACGTAGTCCACATCGCCGTCTACCGCGACCGGCTCGACGATATCCGCTCCGATGGACTCGAATCGCGCGTGGTCCCGAAGGTGCTCGATGTTGCGTGGGCTCCCCGTCACGAAGCTGTCCACGCTCGTGACGCGGAACCCTCTCGACAGGAACAGATCGCATAGATGGGAGCCCAAGAAGCCGGCGCCGCCTGCGATCACGATGCGCTTGTCCGCCATCGGGATTGTCCTCCGCATCGCACTGGGAACCAGCCGAACCCGACACGCTCCACGGGAACCGCAACGGTCGCTGCCTACGGCTTCGGCGCGTATCCCAACACGTCGTAGAGCCGCCGCCAGCGCTCGTGGTGATCCGCTTCCGGGTACAGCGGCTGAAATCCCATGTCCAGGTAGGTCTTGACCGCCGGAAGGCGGAAGTCGTCTGTGAACAGGTAGACTTCCCGAACTCCGTGCGCCTCGAAGTAGCGCAGCACTGCCCGGCTAACTAGCGCGCCGAGCCCCTTGCCGCGATGCGCCGGGTCCGCCGCCACCATATGGAGCTGCCCTCGTGCCGTGTCGCCAGGAGTATCGCGCCATGCGCACGCAGTCGCGACTGGCACATCATCCGCCGTCGCGAAGAAGAGACCCTTCGGATCGAACTGCGGCTTGCCGGTCAGGTCGCGCCGGGTGCTGTCCACGTCCCACCGTCCGAGCGACTCGACGCTGTTGACGATGCGCGCCCAGTGTTCCTCGTCGCCGGGCTCATACGTGCGGAGTCCATGTCCCGGCGGAGGCTCGATTGGAGCGATCCCTTCGTAGTGCGTCCGCTCCATTCGGAGTTGACCCGGCATATGCCTCCCTGACGCCGCCTGAGTGCGGCACGCTTCGACGCCTAGAACATCCCATCGCAAGCCAGCGTCCCGACTCGCAGACAACCGGCGCGAAAGACGCATCTATCGGATCACGTCGAACACGCGTTGGCTCGGATCGTAGCGCACGAGCTTCACGGCTTCGCCCAGCTTCGGCGACTCTCCTTCGCCGACGTGCCGGCAGTAGACGGTGACCGTGTTACGTCGCTCGTCGACGATCCTCGCCCGACCGTGGTCGCCGTCGATCCGCTCGCTGATGACCGTCGCGGTTCCGCCGACAAAGTCCTCCAGCGAGGTCGTCTTCTGCTCGCTGGGTAGGAAGAGGAAGAACACGCGGGAACCGATCCATGCGGACCAGAACCCGATGGTGCAAGCGAGCGCGAAGATCAGCACGTGGAACCACGGAGTATGGATCTCACCCAGACCGTGATTGAGCCCAATACCTGTAGTCGCCCATCCGAACGCGAACAGCGCCCCTCGCAGAACCAACATGCCGCCGGTAGGGAACAGACGGCGGCGCACGGATGCGAACCAACTGCCCTTGCCGTTGGGTCCGCCGAGCGTGTCCAAAGCGCCCATGATGTCGACCTCGAACCCTACGCGGCGCAGGATCACGAGCATGGCGGCGATCGCGATCGGCACCACGTACACGAGTTCGGCTGGTCGCATCAATTCCTTCAGGAAGTCCACAGACGCTTGCCCCCGCGGGCGTGCTCGCCCACATCGGATACGAGCCCGAGAATAGCCGTCTTGGGAGTCGCGTTCAATGGGATTCGGGAGAATCCTCACATACTCGCTGCGGCACGACACCGGAACCTGTCGAGCCGCTGCGAAGGGGGATGGTGGAGGCGGCGAGAGTCGAACTCGCGTCCGAAAGCGTCGCCGAACGGGTCACTACGTGTGTTTCCCACGTTTGGTTCTCGCGGCGACGTGTCCCCGTGGGCGGGGAGTCGTGCCGCCAGTCCCTGAGTTGTCGTGACATGACGTCGGGACATCGCCGTGTCACCTAGCCTACGAATGCGTCGCCCGGGTCGCCTCCGGTAGGCGCTTCAGCGCCGGACGGCAGCCTATCTAGGCTGCGAGTGCCAGTTCGGTATTGGCAGTTGTAATGTTTCCGCCTGTTTAACGAGGCCTGCGGAGACCTCGACACGCAACCTGCCCGACCTACACTCCCGTCGAAACCGGTACGCCCCCACACCGGAGGAGCCCTATTCGGGAGCTCTCACCGGAGATGATACCGCGCCCGTTGACCCATTACAAGAACGAACGCGCACGGCCATTTCACGAGCGACAGATCCCTAGCCATCGTTGCAGTAGAGCCACAGCCACGGGTATCTCATTGGTCCGATCATCCACCGCAGATTCACCTAGCGTCAGACCTAGCCCATGGGTCAGCGTCGTCAACGTATGGCAGTCCTTGCCTCCGCGCTTGCGGCTTCCCCGAAGCGTCTTGCCATCGACAGCCAATCCTTGCAGCACCGAGGAACGCTCGAGGGAACGCTCGGCGGCAGGCTCTTCTCGCTGCAGCCATGCTTCCGCCCATTCCCCCATCGCTGTGACAAGGCTGTGCCAGTCCAGACGGGCAAAGACACGGCAGAACGTCGCTGCGCACGGCATCGTGCCGCTCGGATACGCCATCTCGCGGACCAGTTCCGGGTGAAGGCGACCCCACTGAGCCATCGCCGTCGGACCACGACATCCGCACAACGTTGCCATGATCGCGTGAAGCAGCAACGACGGGAGCGAATGAGTGACTTTCGACTGCTGGCGCATCGGGAACCCGAGATCGCATGAACGCGAGGGACGGCAGCGATTCCATCATGATGACTCCTATGGAGACCAGTAATCATCATGATGCCGCCGTCCCTCCCATTCAGGAAATGGCCGTCCCGAACGCTGCGATTCGCTTGACACCCCAAGTCGAGCCGACTACACTTCATACTGGCATTCGGGAACCGGGGCGCACGCCACGGTACGAGCGGGTAGCTCAGGGGTAGAGCGGCGGTCTTACAAACCGTAGGTCACAGGTTCAAATCCTGTTCCGCTCACCACTTCCCGATTCAGGCGCTTGCGGACCTGTGGTGTAGCCTGGCCTAACACATCTGCCTGTCACGCAGAAGATCGCGGGTTCAAATCCCGTCAGGTCCGCCATCCCCGCCACCCCGACCGACGACCCTCGTTGCACCCCATCGTTCTGCGACGCTACCTTCAGGACGAGGCGCACGCACGTCTCGAAGTCGCGAAAGGGCACTCCCGTGCACGTCGCGGACAACCCGACCATATGGCAGAAGAACCGGCACGCGGCTCGCGACGGGTTCGGCGATCTAGACTACCTGCCGCGTGGAAAGACCTCCTGGAACGCGACTCTGGGGGCTCTGGCTTTCAGCACTCGTCGACAAATCGCCGGCGTAGCGGACCTGAACCTGTGGGCGACCATGCACGGCGTCTCTGGCAGCGCCCGCTACGCCGAGCTCGGTTCCGACGCATGGGTCCTGTGGCACGGCACGACCGGGGAACGCGCAGAGCGTATCGCGGAGCACGGCTTGTTCAGCAAGGGTGGGCTCTGGACGACGTTCGAGCCGCGGATCGCCCATGGGTACACGCGTGGCAGGTCGCGCCTGTACGGAGCAGGCTCCGGGATGGTCGTCGTCGTCATCGACCGGCGAGACGCGGAAATCGGAACCCACTACGTCCGCGAAACCGAAGACATCGTGCGGTTCCATCACGGGCTCCCCATGGATGTGGTCGAGTACATCCTCCTGGATCGGGAGATCATTCAGATCGGTGAGCCCGCCCGTGAGCCCCGCAGTTGGGGTCGGGCGCGGTTCAAGCGGCAATCCGGTCAGTGGGTCCCGACCTCCAAGCCGCCCGTGCGGCTGGACGCCTCGCGCGTATACGACGACCTGGAGGGATGGCTCCGTGAGAGTATCGGAAGGCTGTTGACCACGTTGGGACCGACCGCCGCCATCGAAGCGTTTTCGTCGCTCTACGCCACGATCCACCCGTGGGAGGCACTGACTCACGAGGCAATCTTCGGCGCACTGGAAGCCTACGCTCAAGGGAGCTCGCTGAGGCGAGGCCGGGGCACGAGCGTGTTCCAGCTTCCGGGCGACACGTCAACCGAAGGCGACGAACATCGTTCGTCTCGTACGAGGCGGACGGGTCGATAGGAATCCGAGGAAGTGCGATGGGACGCGTCGCAGTGGCGGCAGCGGTACTGCTTATGCTGGCGGCGGGAAAGGCGTCCGAGGCGGCGTCGATGAGCGTCGCTCAGGCGTTCGCCGAGACCGCCCAAACGTGCGCCGGCTACCGTGCGGCGCTCGACCGTATCACGAAGGCAAGCCAGGCATCCGAGGCGCTGGCGTACCTCCAGAGCCGCGTCGATGCATCATCTGACGACGCGCTGGCTCGATATGGATACGGTGAGTTGCTCCGACGTCTGTCAACTCCGGGCGTGACTACGAGCCAGATGGAGCAGGCGCTCGAGCATCTGCAAGCGGCGATGGCTCTCCTACCGGGAGACGCCGAAGCCCGACGACGGGTCGCCGAAGCCGCTTACGCGCTGCGCGACAGCGCGACAGCGTTGGAGACTCTGAGACCCCTGCTCGACCCGGCGATGGCGTCGGATGACGAGCCGACGTACGACGCCGAAGCGCGCCATATCGCGGCGAACGTCCATCTACAGAGCCGGGACTATACACAGGCGGAGGTGGTCCTCGGCGAGATTCTCGACCACGAGCCCGACGACGTGGATTCTCGCTTGCGACTGGCGGAAGTGCTGCGCATCAAGGGACGGTACGACGAGTCGGCTGAACACCTCGGGATCGCGCTACGTCATCGGCAGCGGTCGCCTGCGATCTACTACGCGCTGGGCAAAATCTACGCTCACCAGAACGAGTCGGACAAGGCGGTGGACATGTACCGCCGCGCGCGGACGTACGATCCCGACAACGCCAGGTCCCGTTACGAGTTGGCGAACATATTCCTGGATAACGACAACGGTCGGTACGCGATCCTGTCGATACGGAGCGCGTTGGCGCTCGACAAGCGGTACGCCGATGTCGTCGAGGAGCTGAAGGGCTCAACCACACTCAAGGCGCTGCCGACGCTGGAGCGAGCCCTGGAGAGAGAACCCGGCAACGCCCATCTGCAGCTGTTCGTCGGCAAGCTCCTCCTCAAGACCGGCGACCGAGCCGCCGCTCGACGCCGATTCGAACTCGCCAAGGCAGCCGATCCGTCGAACGCCGCTGCACGAGCCGAACTGGCGGTTCTGCTTTCGCAAGAAGCCCCGGAGCAGGCTGCGGAAGAGCTCAAAGCCGCTGCCGCCAGCGCCGGCGCAGACGCGGATCCGAGCGTCTTGGCTCCCTTGTCGGAGGTCTATCGACGCGAAGGAAACACGGAAGCGTACGTCGAGACGACGCGACAGCTCTTGGCGACATCCCCCGACATGCCGCAGAAGGAGGCGGAACTCGGCGACGGTCTGGTCCAGCTCGCGAAAGCGGCGCGCGATGCCGGCGACAAGGACGCATGGCGGGCTCATCTGCGTGAAGCGGCTGGCGCGTACGAACGAGCGGTCGCCCTGGTTCCCAGCAATGCCGAATGGCGGTTCCGTCTGGGAACCATCTACGACGACCTGGGGCAGTTGAAAGCCCTGCGGCTCTATCAGGAGGCGTCCGAGCTCGACGCGACGAACGCGAAGCTCTACTATCGATGGGGCGTCTTCCTCCTCAACTTCACGATGGGAAACACGGGGTTCGTGCGGCTCTACGACCCAGAAGACGCCCTCAAGCATCTGAGCCGCGCCGTCGCATTGGATCCGAGCCTCGGCGGCGCGCACTACGCGCTCGGAGTCGCCTACAAACGCCAGTCTTCCACGGCAGAGGCGACGCGCGCGTTCGAGCGGGCTGACGAGCTCGGCTTCATGGGGATCGAGGGGCTTCTGTACCTCGCGGATGTCTACGCCAACTCCGATCAAGGAACCCGCGCTCTCGAAATGCTTCGACGGGCAGTGAAGGGCGCTCCCGACGATGTTGAAGTGCTCAAGGACTTCGGTTTCCTCGGTCTGCGGCATGGCGAGGGCGCGGTACGCTCCGAGGCGCTAGATGCGCTGGGGCGAGCCGTCGAGCTCGCCCCGGACGATCCAGAAGCGCTGATGAACTATGGTTACGGCTTGCACAACATCGGACGGTCTGACGAAGGGCTCCCGTACCTGACAAGAGCCGTCAGCCTCGATCCACGTTCGGAGCTCGCGCTGTACAACCTGGCGTTGGCTCTGGAGGCATCCGGCGACATCGGGGGCGCTTTGGAGCGATGGCATCAGCTCATCGCGCTCGATCCAGACGGGAACCACGCCGAGATCGCGCGCGAGCGGATCACCTACCTGGGTGGGCGTTGAACCCTGGACCGTCTCAGTGGTCGGTCGTGTAGATATCCGCCGAATCAACGGACGGCGTGGAGCAGGGGCGACGCGGGGCGTCGCCCGTTTCACGACGAAGGCGACCTGTCGGGTCGCCCCTACGAATCGTAACCGGTTTTCGAAATGAACCACTCAGTCTGCCGACATCTCGCACGGAGCCTAAGAACTCGGACGCCCAACCCAGCGCCCGCCCGTGACGAGACCTGGAGGACGTGGCTCGATGACCGACCGCGCTGATCGGCAATGGCGGACGCTCGAGCTGATCGGGTCCGTCAGTGAGTATCTCGGACAGCGGGGCGTCTCGACGCCTCGGCTGGACGCCGAGTTGCTGCTCGCGCATGCCTCAGGCAAGAGCCGGATGGACCTCTACGTCGGGTTCCAGCAGATCGTGCCTGCCGATGTGCTCGACGTGTACCGAGAGCTCGTGCGCCGTCGCGCCGCGAGAGAACCCGTTGCCTACATCGTCGGCGAGAAGGAGTTCTGGGGGCTGCCGTTCTGGGTCACGCGCGACGTCCTCGTTCCTCGACCCGACACGGAGACGCTGGTCGAAACCGTGGTCGGTTGTCTGCAGAAGCGTCCTGCCGGAGCGCCGATCCGAGTGCTCGACGTTGGCACTGGCAGCGGAGCCATAGTCATCGCCATCGCGCGCGAGATCGGACCCGACCGCATGGAAGCGGTCGCCGCGGACATTTCCGCAGGCGCGCTCGCGGTGGCTCGCAAGAACGCCTCGCGGCATGGCGTCGAATCGCGCATCGCCTTCCGATGCGGCGACCTGTTCGGCGCGCTCCATCCGCGTGAAACCTTCACGGCTGTCGTGTCGAACTTACCTTATATCCCAAGCGCTGACTGCGCCGACCTCGAGCCGGAGATCGCCGAGCACGAGCCCAGGCTTGCGCTGGACGGCGGCGCTGACGGCTTGTGCTTGCTGAGGCGTCTGGTCGAAAAAACGCCAGCGCGCATCGTTGGCGGCGGCTGGCTGGCACTCGAGGTTGGCGCGGGTCAATCCAGCCTTGTCGTCGAGATGGTCCGCGCGACTCAGGCATTCGTCGATGTGGCGACCGTCAAGGACCTGGCAGGGGTTGAGCGGGTCGTCGTCGCGCGTCGATCCGACGACTGAGCCGACTGAACGCGCGCTTCGCACAGCGTTCTCCCAACTGCCTCGCGTTCGCACCGATCCAGGAGCACTCCGATGGACCGATTCGTCATCAACGGCGGCATTCCTCTCGAAGGCGTCCTCGAGGTCAGCGGCTCGAAGAACGCCGCACTTCCGGTCGCCGTCGCCGCCGGCATCCTCGGCACGACGGACAGCCGCATCCACGGGGTTCCCGATCTCAAAGACATCGAGACGCTCTGCGGCGTTCTCGAGCATCTCGGCGTCCGTACCTCCTACCACGATGGCTCGCTCTCAATCGGCGCCAGCGATTCGCTGGGCATCGAGGCTCCCTACGACCTGGTGCGCAAGATGCGCGCGTCGATCTACGTCTTGGGCCCATTGCTGGCGCGGTTCGGACAGGCGCGAGTCTCCTTCCCCGGAGGATGCGCGTTCGGACCCCGTCCCGTCGATCTTCACCTGCGAGGCATGGAGGCCCTAGGCGCGACGGTTCGGGTGGAACACGGTTTCATCATCGCCGAGGCGGGTCGTCTGCGCGGCGCCGAGATGTCGCTGATGGGCCCGCACGGCACGTCCGTCGGCGCGACAGCGAACGTGCTCATGGCAGCGGTTCTCGCCGAAGGGACCTCGACGATCCATGACGCCGCAGCGGAGCCCGAAATCGTCGATCTCGCCGATTTCCTCAACGCCATGGGAGCGCGCATCACCGGAGCCGGCACGAACACGCTCGTGGTCGAAGGCGTCCCGTCTCTCAAGGGCGTCGAGTACACGATCATCCCGGACCGGATCGAGGCGGGAACCTTCCTGCTCGCCGGCGCGATCACTCGCGGCGATATCCGCGTTCGCGGCGCGCGTCGGCAGCACCTGTCGAGCGTTCTGGGAAAGCTCACCGAAGCGGATGTATGGCTCGACTGGGACGGAAAGGACTGCCGCGTGACGGTCCCGAACGGCATTCGTTCGGTCGATGTCAGCACGGAGACTTATCCCGGGTTCCCAACGGACATGCAGGCGCAGTTCATGGGCTTGATGTGTCTCGCGCAGGGCACGAGCCGCATCACCGAGAACATCTACATCGAGCGGTTTATGCACGTGCCGGAGCTCCAGCGTATGGGTGCGCAGATCGCTCTGGACGACAACGCGGCACTCGTGTCCGGCGTCCGTTCGCTGAGCGGCGCGCCCGTGATGGCATCGGATCTGCGGGCTGGCGTCGTGCTCGTGTTGGCAGCGTTGGCGGCGCAGGGAGAGACGGTCGTCTCGCGGGTCTACCACATCGATCGTGGCTACGAGCGGATCGAGCACAAGCTCTCGTCCGTGGGGGCGGACATCCGACGCGTCGCCGACTAGGAGCCCGGTTCGGACGCCGACTCCTGACGTGCGATGCGCTCGATGACCGGCAGCGCCCCGATCCCGAACCAGAACGGGACGGAGAGGCGGTCGCCTGCGAGGAAGTTGCCGACGACGAAGTGGACGACGAACGCCGCCTCGTAGGCGAGGATCCCCAGCACGGCAGACCGCCAGAACGTGTCGGTGAGCCGCTTCTGGAGCCGATGACCGTAGACGAAGAACGCCGTCAAGAGCCAGATCCAGGATAGGAACCCGACCGCGCCCATCTCCGCGAGCACTTGAAGGTGCTCCGAATGCGCGCCTAGCTGGAACCGCGCGTTTTCTCCCAGGAAGGACTCGTTCTCGTATTGCTGCGCGAACGCGCCGAAGCCGCCGCCCAGGATCGGATTCTGCGCGAACATCATGAGCGCGTGGCCCCATCGCAGCAGGCGCGTGCGGTTCGAGGCGTAGTCCATGTCCAGCACCGTCGAGGCGCGAGACATGATCGACGAGTAGACTCCTGGCACCGCCAAGAGCAGCACCAAGCCGGCGACTCCCACGGCGATGATCGCCCACTTACGGGTTCGCACGGCTCTCGATCTCTGAGCCAACAGATAGCCCATCCCGCCCAGCAGCGACACCCACGCCCCTCGAGAGAGACACAGGAGCATCGCCATGCCGAAGACCGCCAGCAACGCGTGATGCGGAACCGCGAGACGCGCGCTCGAATCGTACAACGTCCGCGACAGGAGCGGCAGCAGGAACACGGTCAAGTAGCCGCCGTACACGGCGTAGTTGGTGAACAGAGAACCGACGTACGCCGTCGTGTGCGCCAAGTCGCCAAGTCTACCTGACAGCAGGGCGATCATCGCGATAGCCGCGATGACACCAGCCGCGTAAGACAAGCGCACGACGCGCAGAAACGCCGCGCGGTCGCGCAGCAGCGACCAGACGACGAACGGTACCAGCGTGTACGCGACGGATCGAGCTCCTCCCTTGACGGCCCCCATCGAGAACGCCGCTGGGATCATCGACAACAGCACGGCGACGACGAATGCAGTGACGGGGGCTCGCAGTGGAAAGGGGTCCGACCGGTTGTGTCGTGCCCGCGCTGCAAGGGCATCCAAGACCAGCGCCGCGACCAGAGCGGCGATGAGCGGCTCGGACGGAACCTGTACCTCGGAGCGGTTCGGCAGCAGGAATCGGAACGAGAAGGGCAGACCGACCGCCAGCAGATGCAGACACGCGTGTGGAGCGACGACGGCGATCAGGCAGACGAGCGCCGCGACCAGCCCTGGGAGGACCAGCGTCGTCGCGTTCCTGCCCGCCGCGACACCGATGGCGAGGGCGCAACCGATGGTCGCCGACCAGACCACCGCTGTGGGGAGTCGAGCTCCCCATCGCGAGGCTCGACCGTCGTCAGGAGCGTCGATAGGACCCGAAGTGTGTGGCATGTCGGCGCGCTCTCTGAGTGCGCGCGGGGTGGCGTCGACTCACCGTACGGCAAGACGCCCCATCGCGCTGTCGAGATCGCGCCTGGGGCGTCTCGGAGTCGTGAGAAATGGTAGCGCTACGGGGATTCGAACCCCGGTTTGATGGCTGAGAACCACCCGTCCTAACCCCTAGACGATAGCGCCTCAACGCCCCTATTATGGAGGCCTTCGCAGCCGGTGTCAAGATGTTCGCCACCCCGTCCTGTCTCTGCGCTGCGGCGGCGTCACCGATCCGAGGACCACGGGGAAGGACGCCCCGGTGACACCTGGAAGGTTAGACGGCACGCCGCGCAGCGTCTCTCGCGCGAGGACGGCGAACGCAACCGCTTCCTTCGACTCGGATCGGATTCCGATGTCCGAGGGGCTCTGGGCATCGGCGACGATCCCGCTGTCGATGAGGGCGATTCGCAGTCGGTGCATGAGCTCGGGGTTCCTCGCCCCTCCGCCGGCGACGTACACCTCATCGATCGAGCCTCGATGCGCCAAGAACCGGCGATACGCGTCGGCGATCGATCGCGCTGTCAGTTCCGTGACCGTCGCCACGAGATCGGCATCCGACAGGCTTCGGCGACGTCCCTCCTCGATGATGGCATTCGCATAGTCCGCGCTGAACAGCTCTCGTCCGGTGCTCTTCGGGGGAGCCAGCGCGAAGTACGCGTCGCCAAGCCGTGACGCCACGATCTCGTCACTGGCTCGTCCCGACTTCGCGATGGCTCCGTCGAGGTCGAACGTCTGACTGCCGCCGGTCACGGCGGAGACAGTCGCATCGATCAGGCAGTTCCCGGGTCCGGTGTCGAACGCG
>VGLH01000020.1 GCA_016866785.1 Candidatus Poribacteria bacterium | reverse complement strand
ATCTTCGATCCCGTCCTACGTGCGTTCGAGGTTGATTGTCGGCGTGTACCGCGCCAGTATTGTACTGGCGTTGCTGATGGCACTAGGCACGCTGCCGTGGGGAGTCGAACACTCCGCAAGCGCGCTGATCGGATCCGCCGTCGCGATCGTGTTCTTCTGGTCGCTGGAGCGTACGCTCGGTTGGCTCTACCAGAGACAGAGCAAGCGGAACCGCCTTCGAACGGTCGGGTGGTTCGTTGGCAAGTACGCGGTCGTCGGCAGTGGGATCTACGTCCTGTATCGGAGAGGCTGGCTTCGGCTCGAGTCGTTCGCGTTGGGTCTGTGCGTTGTCTACTTCGGAGCGGTTCTCAGCCTGATCTGGTCACAGGTTGGCAGAAAGCTCCAAACATCCCGTCCACCATCGGATCGCAATGACTGACCATCCAAGACCCCCTCGTGCGTGTGCGAGACGTGCGTTCCGCGTGAGCGCCTGGATCGGCGCATTCCTGTCGATTCCGTTCGCCGCGAGCGCTGCAACCGAAGGGCACAACTCCTTCCTCGCGCCGCTCCTGCCGGAATCGTGGCGTCGTGCGCTTTACGCGCGGGCGAACTGGGGCGAGTTGGACGTCATTCCGAACACGATCCTCGTCCTGGTGGTCATCATCCTGACGATGCTGTGGCTCGCCCGCAGGCTGAACCCGCTGCCGGTGACGCGTTCGCAGAACTTCATCGAGTGGCTCGTGGACGGGCTCGACAAGCAGTTTTCGCCGGTGCTGGGGCCCGCTGGGCGGAAGTACCTACCACTCATCGAGTCGTTCTTCGTCTTCATCCTCGTTGCGAACTTATCCGGCTTCGTCCCGGCGTTCCAGGCTCCGACCGCCGAGTTGAACACGACGATTGCTCTGGCGGTCGTATCCATCGTGCTCGTCCAGTTCATCGCCATCAAGGAGCTGGGCCCCTGGGGCTATTTCATGCACCTGTGGGGTCGCCCGGTCTGGCTGGGCATCCTGATGTTCCCCATCGAGGCGATCACGCAGGGCGCGCGCGTGGTTTCGCTCTCGCTCCGTCTGTTTGCGAACATCTACGCCAAAGAGGTCGTGCTGGGCGCGCTGTTCGTTCTGGCGACGCAGGTCTTCTACATCCCGGTTCAGCTTCCGGTTCTGTTCATCGGTTTGCTGGCGAGTCTGATCCAAGCCTTCATCTTCTCGATCCTCACGGCGGTCTACATCGGGCAGTTCCTGGAACACGCCCACAGCCATGGGGATCATGAGCACGGCGACCATGCCGCCCAGGCGCATGCGGCGCACTGACGGCTGCGGTTCGGTGAGCATCGGCTCACCCTGACACGAGGACGTTCTTCGCGTTCCTCACAGACACTCACGATGGTGATTGGAGCCTGACACTATGCTCTATTTGGCAGCGCTCGCGCTCGCGGTGGGTTTCGGATTGCCGGTCGCGATCCTCGCCGCCGCGACGGCACAAGGCAAGGTGATCGCGCAGGGGCTTGAGGGGATGTCTCGCCAGCCCGAGGCGGCTCCCGCGATCCAGACCGCCATGCTCATCGGTCTCGCGTTCATCGAGCTGTTCATTCTGCTTTCGTTCGTTCTGGCGTTCGTCGTTCAGGGCAAGCTGCCGCAACTGACGCCTCAGGAAGTGATCGACGTCACGAAGGCGCAGCAGAAGGTCGAGGCTCCGGCTTCGCTGCCGGCGGCTGCGCCCACGGCTCCGGCGATGGACATGGGCGCCCACTAGTTCGACGGTGAATCGCTGGCGGGATGGGAGGTTCCCCTCTCATCCCGCGCACGCTAGGGACCGGCAGACGACATGCTAAGACTCACCGGCGCGATACGACGATATGCCCTTGGGGCAATGACCGTGGCGATGACGGCGATGGCGTGGGTTTCCTTTGCCGAGGAAGCCGCCCATGGCGCTGAGGGTGGCGGTGGCGTCGCCGCGCAACTCCATCTGGACCCGAAGATCATCCTGGCGCAGGTCGTCGGGTTCCTCGTCATGTTCGTCATCCTGTGGTTCGCGGTCTTCCGCCGTGTCGGGGGGCTGCTGGACAAGCGCCGTGACGACATCGCCGCACGCCTGCGGAAGCTCGAAGAGGATCAGGCGGAGCTCGACCGGCGCAACGCCGAAGCTCAGCGCCGCCTCATCGACGCGGAACGCGAGGCGATGCAGCGCCTGAACGCGACCGTCGAGGAAGCCGCGCGCATCCGCGACGACATCCTCGCCAAGGCGCACGCCGGAGCGGAAGCGGAGCTCGAACGCGCGAGAGAGACCATCGAACGAGAAACGGCGGCGGCGGTCCGGCAGATTCGCACGGAAGTCGCGGACCTCGCCATCCAGGCGGCGAGCACGATTCTCAGCGAAGACCTGAACGATGACCGGCATCGCCGGCTTGTGAACGACTTCATCGAACGGATTCCAGAGCGGGCTGTGGAGGCGCGTTAGCGCCAGCGGCTCGTTGAGGCACGCCCGTGCATAACCTGCGCATCGCTCGTCGATATGCCAAGGCGCTGGTGCTCGCCGCCGTCGAGGCGGACACAGTCGCCGAGGTCCGCGAAGCCGCCGCCAGTTTGTTGGGCGCGTTTGAGGGCGCCGAGGAACTGCGCGCCTACGTCGCCGATTCGCTGATCCCCCCGGCGACGAAGCGAGCCGTATTCGACCAGCTATTCGCCGACCAGTATCATCCTCTCTTCGTCAGCTTTCTGCTGCTGATGGTCGATCGCCGGCGTGAGCGCGACCTTCAGCCGACCGTCGAAGAGGCGCTTCGACAACTCGACGAACGGTCCGGGGTCGAGAAGGCAGTCGTCCGAAGCGCCGTGCCGCTCACCGAGGCGCAGTCACAGGCACTGGCGGCGGCTCTCTCGCGCATGCGCGGCACGACCGTCGAACTCGTTACGCACGTGGACCCGTCGCTACAGGCAGGTTTCGTGGCTCAGCTCGCGGACACCGTCGTCGACGCCTCGCTGACGGGGCAGTTGGCGAGGGTGCGCGAACGCCTGATCGAGGGGTAGGGCTCGACGCGCAGCAGCCCAAGGATGTCCGTTCAGCGTTTGGAAGAGGAATGAGTCCAGATGGCACAGCAGGTCCGACCTGACGAAATCTCCCGAATCCTGAGGCAGTCGCTTCAGCAGTTCCAGAAGGAAGTCGACGTCTACGACGCGGGAACCGTCCTCCAGGTCGGCGACGGCGTCGCCCGTGTTCACGGTCTCCAGAACGTCATGGCAGGCGAGCTGCTGTCGTTCCCGAACGACGTCATGGGAATGGCGCTGAACCTCGAAGACGACAACGTCGGGTGCGTGCTCTTCGGCGACAGCCAGCTCGTCAAGGAAGCCGACACGGTCAAGCGGACCGGGCGCATCGTCGAGGTTCCCGTCGGCGACGCGGTCCTCGGGCGCGTCATCAACCCCATCGGGTTGCCGCTCGACGGCAAGGGCGACATCAAGACGGACCAGTTCCTTCCCGTCGAGCGCAAGGCTCCGGGCATCGTCTCCCGTCAGCCCGTGAAAGAGGCGCTGCAGACCGGCATCAAGGTGATCGACAGCACGACGCCCATCGGACGCGGGCAGCGCGAGCTCATCATCGGCGACCGGCAGATCGGCAAGACCGCCATCCTCATCGACACGATCATCAATCAGAAGGACAGCAACGTCTTTTGCATCTACGTCGCCATCGGTCAGAAGGGATCGACGGTCGCCAAGGTCGTCAAGACCCTCGAAGACCACGGCGCGATGGACTACACCGTCGTCGTCTCGGCGACCGCGAGCGAACCCGCCCCGCTCCAGTGGCTCGCTCCCTACGCCGGAGCCGCCATCGGCGAGTACTTCCGCGACAACGGACGTCACGCCCTCGTCGTCTACGACGACCTGACCAAGCACGCCTGGGCATACCGCGAAATGGCGCTGGTTCTCCGCCGACCCGCCGGGCGCGAGGCGTATCCCGGCGACGTGTTCTACCTGCACTCGCGCCTGCTAGAGCGCGCCGCGAGGATGAGCGACGCCCTCGGCGGCGGATCGCTGACGGCGATCCCGATCATCGAGACGCAGGAAGAGGACGTCACGACCTACATCCCGACGAACGTGTGGTCGATCACGGACGGACAGATCATCTTGGAGCCGGGCTTGTTCTATTCGGGCATCCGCCCGGCGATGAACGTCGGACTGTCGGTGTCGCGCGTGGGCGGCAACGCCCAGGTTCCCGCGATGAAGCAGCTTGCCGGGCGTCTGCGACCGGAGCTCGCGCGCTTCCGCGAGGTGCAGGCGTTCGCGCAGTTCGGCTCCGACCTCGATCCGGCGACGCTGGCGCAACTTCGGCGCGGCGAGCGGCTCCGGGAAATCCTCAAGCAGGATCAATATGAGCCGATGCCCGTCGGAAAGCAGATTCTGACGATCTACGCGGCGCAGACAGGCATCCTGGACGATCTGCCGGTCGATTCGATCCGCCGGTTCGAGCGCGAACTGCACGCCTACTTCGACCGTGAGATGCCCTCGACGGTTCAGCGCCTGCAGTCAGGCGTCAAGCTGACCGACGAAGACCTGGAGCAGTTGCGCGAAGCCATCGCGACGTTCCGCAAGACGTTCTCCGTCGACTCGGAGTAGCACGTCGAGACGTCGATCCCGCATCGACGCGCTCAGTCGACGAGGAGGAACCCCTAGCCTGTGGCGACGCTGAGGCAGATTCGCCGACAGATCAAGAGCGTTCAGAACATCGAACGCGTGACGCGCGCGATGCGCATGGTCGCCGCAGCTCGGCTGCGGCGCGCCCAGGAGAACGTCCTGGCGGCGCGTCCCTACGCCCACGAGCTCCAGGAGACGATCGGGAGCCTGATCGTCGGCTTGGAAGGCTACGAGCACCCTCTACTCACCCAACGCGAGGCGAATCGGCATCTGCTCGTCGTCGTCGCGGCGGATCGGGGCTTGTGCGGCAGCTTCAACACGAACGTCATCCGCAAGGCGACCGAACGGCTTGCCGAGCTCCCGTCAGAAACGGGGATCATCTGCATCGGCAAACGCGCCAACGACTTCTTCAGCAAGCGCAACTACAACGTGATCGAGCGCTACGTCGATCTGTTCCGCAAGCTGTCGCACGCCGACGCGCTGGCGATCGCGCGGGACATCATCACACGGTATTCGTCCGCCGAGTACGACCGCATCGAAGTCGTGTTCAACGAGTTCCGCTCGGTCATGCAGCAGGACACGCGGCTCGAGACGCTGCTTCCCATTCCCGTCGCCGAGGCGGATGAAGGCGCGGCGTCCGCGTGGGAGTATCTCTACGAACCGACGCGCGAAGCCGTTTTGGACTCGCTGCTGCCTAAGCAGGTGAACACGCAGGTCTGGCGGGTGCTGCTGGAATCCTACGCGTCGGAGCAGGGAGCGCGGATGACGGCGATGGAGAACGCGTCGAAGAACGCGGCGGATATGATCGGGGAGCTGACGCTTCAAGGGAACCGCGTCCGCCAGACGATGATCACCAAGGAGATCGCGGAGATCGTCGGCGGCGCGGAGGCATTGAAGTACTCCTAAGGCGTACGGCACGAGGTACGGCATAGACAGGATCGCATCACTATGAGCAGCAGCGCTCAGCGCGAGATGGCGCTTCCCAAGGGCAAGGTCGCGCAGATCATCGGCGTCGTCATCGACGTGGAGTTCCAGGACGAGCACCTTCCGCCGATCTACAACGCCCTCGAGATCGTCCGTCAGGACGGATCGCGCCTCGTCCTTGAAGTGGAGCAGCACCTCGGCGAAGACCGCGTCCGATGCGTCGCGATGGACACGACGGACGGTCTGGTTCGCGGCACGGAGGTGACCGATACCGGCGGACCCATCACGGTTCCCGTCGGGAAGGGCGTTCTCGGGCGCATCATGAACGTCTCGGGCGATCCCGTCGACGAGCGCGGGCCCATCGAAGCGGAGGCGCGCCTGCCGATTCACCGCCCGGCTCCTCAGTTCGAGGACCTCAGCACCCAAGAGCAGATGCTCGAGACGGGCATCAAGATCGTCGACCTGATCCAGCCCTTCCCGCGCGGCGGCAAGATCGGCTTCTTCGGCGGAGCGGGAACCGGCAAGACGGTTCTCATCACCGAGCTGATCCACAGCATCGCGACGGAACACGGCGGGTTCTCGGTCTTCACGGGCGTCGGCGAGCGCAGCCGCGAAGGCAACGACATCTGGCTCGAAATGTCGGAGTCGGGCGTTCTCGAACGCGCCGCGCTGGTCTACGGGCAGATGAACGAACCGCCGGGCGCGCGTCTGCGCGTCGGGTTGACCGGCGTGACGGTCGCCGAGTACTTCCGCGACGCAGGCGGTCTCGACGTTCTGCTGTTCCTCGACAACATCTTCCGGTTCACGCAGGCGGGCTCTGAGGTGTCAGCGTTGCTGGGTCGCATCCCATCTGCCGTGGGCTATCAGCCGACACTGGCGACGGAGATGGGGCAGCTCCAAGACCGCATCACGTCGACACAGCACGGCTCCATCACGTCGGTTCAAGCGGTATTCGTGCCGGCTGACGACTACACGGACCCAGCGCCGGTGACGACCTTCGCCCACCTCGACGCGATCACGCGTCTGGAGCGCTCCATCTTTGAGCAGGCGCGCTATCCGGCGGTAGACCCGCTCGGTTCGACGTCACGAATCCTCGATCCCCACGTCGTCGGGAAGGAGCACTACGAAGTCTCCCGAACGGCGCAGGAGATCCTCCAGCGCTACGAGAACCTGCGCGACATCATCGCGATCCTGGGCATCGACGAGCTCTCCGACGACGACAAGCTGACTGTCGCGAGGGCGCGGCGTCTGCAGATGTTCCTGACGCAGCCGTTCTTCACGGTTCCCGGCACGACGATCCCCGGACGCTACGTCCCCGTCGCCGACACGGTGAAGGGCGCGAAGATGATCATCGAGGGCGAGTGCGACCAGCTACCGGAGCAAGCGCTCTACATGATCGGGAACATCGAGGAAGGCTTCGAGAAGGCGCAGAACCTGTAGCCACGGGTTGCGATTTCGCGGGAGCGGCGCTGCATGTACGATCGACCCTTTTCGCTGCGGATCATCACGCCGGCGCGCATCGTCTTCGAGGGCAACGTCGTCGGGGTGTTGGCTCCCGGCTCACTGTCGCCTTTCGAGGTCCTGGGCGGTCACGTCCCGTTGGTGAGCAGTCTGGAGGTCGGCGAGGTCCGCATCACGCGCGCGGGCGACGAACGATCCTACCTTGCCATCGGCGGCGGTGTGCTCGAAGCGCGCCGCTCCGGCGTCACGATCCTCGCCGACAGCGCGGAGTTCGCCCGCGAGATCGACATTCCTCGCGCCGAACGCGCCCGCGCCCGCGCTCTCGAACGCGTCCGCTCGCATGCCGCCGATATCGACCACGTGCGGGCGGAAGCAGCCCTTGCGCGCGCGACGAACCGGCTCTCCGTCGCCCGTGGCCACGGCGACTAGACCGCCTGAAGCGCCCACCATACCCCTGCCAGGCAAACGCCTGCCGGAACGCTCCGGTATCGGGAGTCGTCTCGTCGCGATTCGATGTGCCCGGGTTCAGGAACCGAGGCGCTCGCGGAGGAGCCGGCGGATCTTCCAGATGTTGACGCCAGCGGCTTCCGCCCAGAACTCGGCTTCCTCGGATTCGAGGAACTCGTTGGCGTTGACGCGCTCTTCGGGGGGCATTTCGCGGGTTCCCGTTGCGTCACGAAGGGCGTGGTCCAAGACGGACAGGGCTAGGCTCTGGTAGTTCCGGCGTACGGAACGGAACCCCATCGAGTGGCGCATGTCTGTGGGAACCGACAAGGCAGCGATCCTTTCGGAGTGATGCGCTCTCCATGTCAACGGCGCGGGTCGCGTCGAGGTTGACGCCTCAGCCGTCCACGAGCGCGCGGAGCATCAGCTTGGCGCTCGCCAGGTTCGTCGCCAGTGGCACGTCGTGGACGTCGCAGACGCGCATCAGCATGGCGATGTCCGGATCGTGGGGATGCATCCCAAGCGGATCCCGCAAAAAGAACACCGCGTCGCACCTGCCTTCGACAACCCGCGCGGCGATCTGCGCGTCGCCGCCGATGGGTCCCGATGCGACCCGCTCGACCGTCAGCCCGGCGTCCTGGACGTACTTGCCCGTGGTTCCCGTCGCCAGCAGCGTGAATCCAGCCAGCACGTCGCGATGGTCCTTCACAAAGCTGACCATCTCCGGCTTCTTGCCGTCGTGGGCGATCAGGGCGATTGTCGTGGGATTGGTCACGTCGGTTCCTCGGCTGGGCTCCAATCGGTGGGATATGCGCGACGACTCCATTCTTAGGGTAGTGCGCGGGGACTGGAGTCGGCAACCCGAGATGGCGGCGTCGCGCGGTTAGCTTGGGTTTGTCATTCCCGCGGAAGTCGGGATGCAGGACCCTGGGCTCCCGCTCTCGCGGGAGCGACGGGATGGGGCGTAGGAGCGACAAGGTGACCGCGCGGGCGGCAGAGATGGGACGCCGCTAGTTGCGGAGGGAGTGGATCGGCGCGGGGATCTGCCCGCCGAAGCGCACGAAGTCCTCGCCGCCGGATCGCAGGGGCAGGATGGGAGCCTCGCCGAAGAGCCCGCCGAACACGGCGAGCTCTCCTGCCGACTTGCCGGGAACCGGGATGAGCCGCGTCGCGGTCGTCTTGTTGTTCATGACGCCGATGGCGACCTCGTCGGCGATCTGAGCGGCGAGCGTCTCCGCCGACGTGTCGCCCGGCACGGCGACCATGTCCAAGCCCACCGAGCAGATGCTCGTCATCGCTTCCAGCTTCTCGATGGACAGGTCTCCGCTGGCGACGGCGGCGGCGAGTACGGCGTCTTCGCTGACCGGAATGAACGCTCCCGACAAGCCCCCGACCGACGACGACGCGAACGCCCCGCCCTTCTTGACGGCGTCGGTCAGCAACGCGAGCGCCGCCGTCGAGCCCGCCGCCCCGACGCGCTGAATCCCCAGCATCTGGAGAATCTCGCCGACGGAGTCGCCGATCCGCGGAGTCGGAGCCAGCGAGAGATCGACGATGCCGAAGCGCACGCCGAGTTCGGCGGCGACCTCGTTGCCGATGAGCTCGCCGATCCGCGTGATGCGGAACGCCGTGCACTTGATCTCCTCGGCGATCTCGCCCAACGTCGGTCGGCTCTCCATCGCACGCAGCGCCTCGACGGCTCGCTTGACAACGCCGGGTCCGCTGACGCCGATGTTGATCGCGCACTCCGGCTCGCCAATCCCGAGAACGGCTCCCGCCATGAACGGGTTGTCGTCCGGCATGTTGGCGAACACGACCAACTTGGCGCAGCCGAAGCCGTCGCTCTCGCGGGTACGTTCGGCGAGCCGCTTGAGCGACTGGCTCACGCGCAGGATGGCGTCCATGTTGATGCCGGCGCGCGTCGATGCGACGTTGAGCGAGCCGCACACGTGCGACGTCGCGCTGAGAGCGTCCGGCAGCGCGTCGAGCAGGGCGCTGTCGGCGTCGGCGCAGCCTTTCTGGACGAGCGCCGAGAAACCGCCGACGAAATCGACGTTCACCTCCTGCGCTGCCGCGTCGAGCGCATGGGCGATACGGACCATCCCCGGCGACCCGTGTCCCGCTCCGAAAAGGGCGACCGGACTGACGGCGAGTCGGAAGTTGACGATGGGGATGCCGTACCTGCCGGACGCCTGCCTTCCGACCCGCACCAGCCGACCCGCCAAGTCGTTGACCTTCTGGCGCACCTTCCGGCAGACGACGTCGATGTTGGGACCGGCGCAGTCCATCAGGTTGATGCCCATGGTGACGGTCCGCACGTCGAGGTTCTCGTCGCGGAACATCCGTAGCGTCATCAGGATATCTTCGGTGCGGAGCATAGGTCCTATCCGCCGGAGCGCCGGTGCGTGACGAGCCGCCGGACGGCTCCGACCTCGCTGGTGGCGCGGAAGATGTCTTCGTGTTGGAGATGGACGCGCAGACCGAGTTCCTCGCCAAGCGCCTCTAGATCGAGCCGCAGGTGATCCGACGTCCAGCCACCCTCGACCTGCACCTGGAGGACCATGATGAACCGCCCGGCCTCGGCGCGGGCATAGAAGTCCTCAATGTTGATTCCCTGCGCGGCGAGGTGCGTCGCGATCTGGGCGATGATGCCCGCGCGGTCGTCTCCAAGGACGGTCAGGACGTAGCGGTCGCCGAGGGACGCCGTAGCAGCGGCGGCATCGCCCGCTGCCATTCGGACGATGGCGACGAGTCCCAGAGGGGCTCCTGCGGATTCGATGGAAGCGCGGACGGTCTCCGCCGCCGTTCCTTCGGGGAAGCGCGCGGCGAGGAGGATCGTGAAATAGCCGCTCATTACGGTCTGGCTGAGCTCGTCAACGCTTCCACCGAGTCCGGCGATGGTGGTGGTGATGTTGGCGATGATGCCGACGGTGTCTTGCGCGGTCACCGTCACGATGAAGGGGCAGCGAGGCTCGGGCATGAGGTCCGCCAATCGGGTCGCCGGAGTCGATGGGACACGCGACGACGATAGCCTACTCGCTGGTTCTCAAGCAAGTGGCGGTTCACGTGACAGGTATAGAATTTTCGGTTTATCGCCATCTTTTTCGCCATTTACCCTTGCAAATAACAAAATATGGAGATATACAGGGCACGAGGGGTCGATATGAGAAAGATCATCGAACGATGTCCGGCGTGCGGGAACACGGAACTGACGATCACGGTGATTCACTGCCCGGACTGCGACACGGAGGTGCGTGGAACCTTCGTCGCGTCGCGGTTCTGCCGGCTCTCGGAGGAGAGCCTCGAGTTCCTGGAGCGGTTCGTCCAGAACCGGGGGAACCTGAAGGAGATGGAGCGCGAATCGGGTGTTGCCTACACGGCGCTGAGGAACCGGCTCAACGCCGTCATCAACGAGATGGGCTTCGAGGGAGAGGGCTCCGATGAACCCACTGATCCGGCTCCGCAGACTGGCTCGACGGATGCTCGGGTGCAGCGGCAGCGCAGCGAGATCCTCGACCGGCTCCAGCGCGGCGAGATCACTGCGAACGACGCCGTCGAAGCCATCCGAAAGCTCTGAGCAGCAGTCCGTCGAAGCGAACATGGAGGCAACCATGTCGGAGAACACCAACGAGGCGAGGCAAGAAGTGGACGAGGAAGTGGACGAGATGGATCATCGGGAAGAACCGAGCCCGACGCGTCAGGTGCTTGAGATGCTGGCTGCCGGGAAGATCGGAGCGGACGAAGCGGAGGCGCTCCTTCGGGCACTCCGCGACCGCGAACCGCCGGAGCCAGCGTCGGACACGTCTGGAGCTCGACCCGACGATCTCGCCAACGCCATCGTCACGACCGTCATGACGGCGGTTTCCGACGCACTGTCAACCGCGAGGAGCGCTGCCGGTCATGCCAAGACGCTGGAGAGGTCGATCCATCGGGGGCGTCATGTGGGCTTCGACCGCAGGCACGGGCGATCCGTCGACGCGGAGCGCTCGGGGGCGAGCGGCATGAGCATCGATGCAGGTGTGCGCGTACGCGTTCACCAGGACGATGCGCCGGTCGCCGTATTGGGTTCCGGCGACGAGATGGTCCATTTCTCTCCCGGAGCGCACATCCACAGGGACGACGCCGGTGTCCGCGCCGAGTACCGGTCGAACGCGCAAGTTCGGATACGCGACGGCTGCCATCTCGACGTAGAGTCCAATGAGGGATCCATCGAAGTGCGCGGCCTGCGAGCGCTCAACGTCGCGCTCTCGACTGGGGACGGACCTATCTCCCTCAGCAAAGTCCAGGGCGATGTGTTCACTATCCGCACCGGCGACGGCGCGGTCGCCCTTCAAGAGTGCTCGGCGAACGAGGCGGAGCTGGAGACTGGCGACGGAGCCGTCGAGCTACGCGGAACCTATGAGCGCGTGCGAGTCCGCACCGGCGACGGGCCCATCGCGCTCGTGGGAGTCCAATCGGAGATCGACGCGGAGACCGGCGACGGGCCTATCGTGCTCCGTGATTGCGGCGGTTCGGCTCGGTTGTCTACCGGCGACGGGCCCGTAACGGTCTCCGGCGGGACATGGAGCGGGGAGATCGCCATCGCGACGGGTTCCGGCGACGTCGCGCTCAATGCGGAGTCAACGCCCGAAGCGGTCGCGGACGTGCGCAGCGACGACGGCCGGATACGCGTTCGCCTCCGGTCGGTCGCGTCCGCGAGGGTTCATACAGGTTCTGGGAACGTCGAGCTGACGATGGCGGAGTGCTCCGGTGAGACGGACGTATCCACGGACGATGGATCCATTCGGGCGACGGTCGTATCGGCGCAAGGGTTTGCGGCGCACACAGGTTCCGGCACGATCGAGGCGAACCTTGCCAAGGTCGCCGACTCGATCCGCGCGGTTGCGGACGACGGAAGCCTGCGGGTCGCCCTTGGGTCTGGGCGGCAGATGGAGCTCCGCACCGGCTGCGGGACCGTCGAGGCGCAGGTCGATGCGGTTTCGGACGAGCTCCGAGTCCGGTCGGACGACGGGAGTGTTCGCGTCCAGTGCCGAAGCGTCGGATCGCTGAACGTCGAGTCCGGGAGCGGCGAGATCGTCGCGGAGGTTCGCGAGCGCGTCGACCGCGAGGTCCGGCTGCGTGCCGACGACGGCAGCATCCGGGTCGAACTGCCAGCATCGCTGGGCGTCGATCTCGACGCGACGAGCGATGACGGGAGCATCCACGTCGAGGGGCTCGAAGCTCCATCGGTGTCCGAGGACGGGAGTTCGCGCCTCATCGCCAGCCTGGGCGGCGGCGGTGCCGCCTTGATCGTCCACACGGCGTGCGGCGACATCACGATCCATCGCCGTACAGGAGCGTAGTCCGATGCAGCGCGCCATGCTGTCGCTAGGAGTCGTGCTCATGCTTTCGTGGGGGATTCTCGGGTGCGTCGTATCCGTCGGGCGTGGCAGCCATCGCTGGGAGGACACGCTGACCTACGACGAGAGCCCGTCTGGGATCGCGTCGCTGACCATCCACACCAGCAACGGCGGGATTCGGGTCGAGGCTTGGGACAGCGGCTCGATCGGCATCGAAGCCAGGCGAACCGTTCGGTCGGACGACGAGGATAGCGGATACGACTACGCGCAGAGCTTCGTGCCGAAGATCAGCCGCGACGGAAGCCGCCTCACCATCGACACGCCGATACCGGGCGGAAGCACATCTGCACACATCCGCCAATTGACGATGGACTACCGCGTGATGGTTCCCGAAGAGCTCAACGTCGTTGCCGATTCCGACAACGGCGGGATCCGCGTCGCGGGCATCCGGGCGGACGCGGATCTCGAGACGCGGAACGGCGCGATTGACGTGACCGACGTTCGCGGGTCCATTGACGCGTTGACGCACAACGGCGCAATCGAGATGCGCGATGTCCAAGGCTCTGTCGATGCCTTGACTCACAACGGAGCGCTGCAGCTCGACGAAGTTGACGCGGTCGGATCGGCTCGGACGAAGAACGGCTCTGTCCGCGTATCGGTGGCGCGGATCGAGGGCGAGACGGTCGTCTCGACGGAGAACGGGGCGATCGAGATCGACATCTCCGACGGGATTGATGCCAAGTTCGAAGCGACGACTCGACGTGGAGCCATCGCGGTGCGCACACCGAGGATCGCTGCTCCGACGTCGCTCGATACCAGCAGCGGCGCAATCGAGGTCACGGTGCGGCAGGAGCTGGACGCCCCCTTGACGGCGACGACGTCGATGGGCGCTGTGGAGGCACGGCTCCCTCGCAACGCGGGGTTCGACCTGTCGGCATCGACGAATCTCGGAACCATCTCGACAGACTGGCAACGCCCGGAGGGTTCGGGGCGTTCCCTTCAGATGTCCGTGAACGGCGGGGGACCCCGCGTCGAGCTGCGGACGAACCTGGGAGCCGTTTACGTCCGCGCGTTGGACTGATGGCGAGCGGTTTCCGCTATCGCATGCATCCGCGATGCGTCTATAGTGATGCAGCGCTTTCGTGCGACGAGATCGTGAGAATCTGCACAAGGTCCTAGACGGCGAAGGGGCTTCGACCCATTAACATCCGCCTGACGCGCACGTTCGGCGCGGGCCCGTAGGCAAGCCCAGACGAAGCAAGGGCAGGCGTCGGAACACCTGCCCTCAGTGCCAGTGGAGGACGCACCGATGAGTGCGTCCCATACACACAAGAATACCACACAAGGGGATCGGTTAATGGTGGTACAGCGCGTCCATGCGCCGACACGCTTGGGCCCCTACGAACGCCAAGTGATAGAGCGATACGCTGGGCGGGGTGCAGGGGCGTTTCCGGTTGAAACGATCATCCGTGTCGGATTGGCAGCCATCGGAGCGTTCATCGCGTTGTGCATCCTGAGCGTCGCTGCGGCGGTGCAAGCCGAGGAGCCGAGACATCCCGCGCGGACACTGGAAGCGGTTCGGATCGAGGGGACGCCGCCCCGGATCGACGGAATCCTCGACGACGCGGCTTGGGAAGCGGCTCCGGTGAACGGCGGGTTCCTACAGAAGGAGCCCGCCGAACACGAAGGCGAATCCGCCACCGAGACGACGACCGTGCGGGTTCTCTACGATGACATGGCGCTCTACATCGGCATCGAATGTCTCGACAGCGAGCCGCAGCGGATCGTCGCGAACCTGTCGCGGCGCGATGCGGACATCGAGAACGACTGGGTCGCCGTCTGTCTGGACACCCACCACGACCATCGCACGAGCCGATGGTTCGCCGTCGCGGCGTCGGGTGCGCTCGCGGACGCCGAAGAGGACGAAGGGCGGGAGCCCGACCGCACCTGGAACGGCGTCTGGGAGGCGCGCGTGTCGCGGAGCGATGCGGGCTGGAGCGCGGAGTATCGCATCCCGTATCACGTTCTGCGCTTCGCGCCGCAGGACGAATACACCTGGGGCATCCAGTTACTGCGGGGCATCAGCCGAAAGAAGGAGCGCGACCAGTGGGTTCTCGTACGGCGGAACGAGAGCGGGTGGGTACCGCGGTTCGGGCACCTTGTCGGGATCCGCGACATCCGTCCGGCGAGGCATTTGGAGGTCGTCCCGTTCGCGCGCGCTAGTGCGGAGCGTGCGGACGCGTCGACTTCGAGCGGCGTCGATCTGGGTGGAGCCGTGGGCGCGGACGTGCGCTATGGCGTTTCGTCCGGCACATCCTTGAACGTGACGCTGAACCCGGATTTCGGGCAGGTCGAAGCGGACCCCGCCGTGCTCAATCTGACGACCTTCGAGACGTTTTTCGAGGAGCGTCGCCCCTTCTTCATCGAGGGCAACGGGCTCTTCCAGCCGCCACGCGCGGGCATCGTCGGCATCGACTCGCCCTACCAGCTCTTCTACTCGCGCCGGATTGGCAGGTCGCCGGGGATGTTCGACACGCCGGATGGGTCGGACGTCATTGAGCGTCCCGAGGCGACGACCATCCTCGCGGCGGCGAAGCTTTCCGGCAAGACCGCACGTGGTACGACGTTCGCTGTTCTTGACGCCGTTACGCAGGCGGAGTACGCGCAGATCGACTCGCCGGTGCGCGACGACGCGGCTGGTATCGAGCGAATGGAACGGAGTTCCTTCCAGATCGAGCCCTTCGCGAACTACGTCGTCGGGCGAGTTCAGCAGGACGTACTGGGCAGTTCCAATGTCGCCTTAACAGTCGCCTCTGCGAGTCGAATCGGCGCTCCGCCGTCGCTGGTCGTCGGGGCGGACTCGACGACTCGGTGGGGCAAAAACGCCTACTCGCTCTACGCCCGCGCTGCGTCGAGCCGCACGGGTTCCCTGGACGACCGGAAGGACGGGTACGGCGCGCAGGTGTACCTGGCGAAGTTCTCCGGCTGGCTTGGGGGACAGCTCTACGCCGACGCGCATTCTCCTGGCTTCGACGTGAACGATCTGGGCTATATGGGTCGTCCGGACCTACTCCGCGTGGGAGCTCATGTCTACGCGGAGCGGCAGACGCCCTGGCTGCTCGCCCGCCGGTCGGGCTACAACGTGAACTTCTGGTCCCACTGGAACTACGACGGCGTGAACCTGGCGAGGGGGGTCAACGTCAACAACTGGAACCAGCTCCGGTTCTACGGATTCGGCGGGTGGGGCGTCAGCCGCGACTTCGAGGCGATGGATGACCGCGAGACGCGCGGGGGACCGCTGGTCATCCGACCGGCAGAGACATGGGGATGGCTCAACCTGGGCAGCGACTGGAGCAAGCCGCTCAGCGCCTTCGTTTTCTTCCAGTATGGACAACGCGACCGGAACGCGGGGTTCCGCCGCCGGCTGGGAACCTATGTCTCGGTGCGTCCGGCGCCGAACATCGAGCTCAACTTCGGACCTGGGTTCTCGCGCTCCGGCAGCGACGCCCAATGGATCACGAACGTGGACAGCGACGGCGACGGCACTGACGACCGCTTCATCTTCGGCAAGCTGCGGAGCCGAACCGTCGATTTCACGACGCGCGTCAACGTGAGCCTCACGCCGAACGCGAGCCTGCAAGCGTACGTGCAGCCCTTCGTCGCCGTCGGGGACTACGGCGCGGTCCGCGAGCTCGCCCGTCCCAGCAGCTACGACTTCAGACCCTATTCGGGCGCGCTGAAAGAGAATCCAGACTTCCACGCGCGCGCGCTCCGGGGGAACCTCGTGTTCCGCTGGGAGTACCAACCGGGGAGCGCTTTCTATGCGGTCTGGTCGCAGTCCCGCAGCGCGTCGTTCGACGGGCCCGACCCGGCACTGCCGGGCGTTCGCGAGGTCGGCAGCGCCTTCACGGACGGCGGCGGGAACGTGTTCCTGATGAAGTGGGACTACTGGTTCGGGATGTGACGGCACGCGGCGTGTCAGCGCACTGGAACGCCGCGTTCCCGCAAGTACGCCTTGGCGTCGCCGACGGTGTGCTCGCGGTAGTGGAAGATGGACGCGGCGAGGGCGGCGTCCGCCTTCCCTTCGACGAGGGCTTCGCGGAGGTGCTCCAGCGTCCCCGCGCCGCCGGAAGCGATGACAGGGATCGACACGGCTTCGGAGACGGCGCGGGTCAGCGGGATGTCGTAGCCCGCCTTCGTGCCGTCTCCGTCCATGCTGGTCAGCAGAATCTCGCCCGCGCCCAGCGCCTCGACGCGCTGTGCCCATTCGATGGCGTCCAATCCCGTCGGACGCCTCCCGCCGTGCGTGTAGACCTCCCAGCCGGTTCCGTCGGATTTCGCCTTGGCGTCGATGGCGACGACGATGCACTGGCAGCCGAACCGGTCCGAAGCCTCGCGGACGGCGTCGGGCGTCAGTACAGCGGCGGTGTTCAGCGAGACCTTGTCGGAACCCGCCATGAGGAGCCGCCGCACATCGGCGACCGTGCGCACCCCTCCGCCGACGGTCAGGGGCATGAAGCACCGCTCGGCGGTTCCTGCCACAACGTCGAGGATGATGTCGCGCTCCTCGTGGGACGCCGTGATGTCGAGGAACACGAGCTCGTCGGCTCCCTGGTCGTTGTAGAGGGACGCGATCTCGACGGGATCGCCGGCGTCGCGCAGCTCGACGAAGTTGACGCCCTTGACGACGCGCCCCGCCTTGACGTCGAGGCAAGGGATGATGCGCTTGGCGAGCATGGGGTACCTCTACGACTTGGCGGCTGGAGCTTCGGACGCTTCGACGAGAGCCGCGCTGAGCACATCCGAGATGGTCTCCATGTAGCGGAAATCCATCCCTTGCTTCGCGTATTCCGGCACGTCCTCCAGGTCCTTCTCATTCCGCTGGGGCAGCAGGACGGTCTCGACGCCCGCGCGCTTCGCCGCGAGGACCTTCTCTTTGACGCCGCCAATAGGCAGGACGCGACCGCGCAGCGTGATTTCGCCTGTCATCGCCAGCATCGGTTTGACGCGCCGGTTCATCGCCAGCGACGCGAGCGCGGTCACCATCGCCACACCCGCCGAGGGTCCGTCCTTGGGCATTGCCCCAGCCGGGACGTGGATGTGGAAGTGGTTCCTCTCGAAGAGCTCGTCGGGTATGCCCAGCGTTCGGGCGTTGGCGCGGACGTAGCTCAGCGCCGCCTGCGCCGATTCCTTCATCACTTCACCGAGCTGACCCGTCAGGTCGAGCCCACCGTTCCCGGGCATCTTCGTCGCTTCGATGAAGAGGATTTCGCCGCCGACCTGTGTGTAGGCGAGCCCGGTGACGATACCTGGCTCATTGACGCGCTCTGCCAGTTCTGAGAAGAACCGCGTGGGTCCCAGATACGTCGGAATCGTCTCTGCCGTGACGTTTGCCGTCTCGGCAGAGCCCTCGGCGATAACGCGCGCGATCTTGCGCGCCAGTGTGCCGAGCTCGCGTTCCAGGTTCCGCACGCCGGCTTCGCGCGTGTACTCCTTGATGATCCGGTAGAGCGCGTCATCGTCGATGGTCATGTGCTCTGCCGTGATGCCGTGCGCGTCCATCTGCTTCGGCACGAGGTACTTGCGGGCAATGGAGACCTTCTCCTCGGTCGTGTAACCGGGGATTTCGATGACCTCCATTCGGTCGCGCAAGGGCGGCGGGATGGGGTCGAGGACGTTCGCCGTGGCGATGAACATGGTCTTCGATAGGTCGAACGGCACGTCGAGGTAGTGATCCGAGAACGAGTGGTTCTGCTCGGGGTCGAGCACTTCGAGGAGCGCCGAGGACGGATCGCCCCGGAAGTCGGAACCGAGCTTGTCCACTTCGTCCAGCATGAAGACCGGGTTGCTCGATTCGACCGTGCGTAGGTTCTGAATGACCCGCCCAGGCAGCGCGCCGATGTAGGTGCGTCGATGCCCGCGTATCTCCGCCTCGTCGCGCACGCCGCCCAACGACATGCGGATGAACTTCCTGCCCAGCGACCGCGCGATGGATCGCCCGAGCGACGTCTTTCCCACGCCGGGGGGTCCGACGAAGCAGAGAATCGGACCCCGCATGTCCGCCTTGAGCTTCCGTACCGCGAGGTATTCGAGAACGCGGTCCTTCACCTTCTCCAAGCCGTAGTGGTCCTCGTCGAGCACGGCAGCAGCCGCCTGGATGTCGAGATGGTCCTCCGTCGACTGGTTCCACGGCAGCGCCAGGAGCGTCTCTAGGTAGGTGCGCGAGACGGTGTATTCGGCGGCAGCGGGGGGCATCTTCGAGAGCCGGTCGAGTTCGCGCGTAGCCGCCTTGTGCGCTTGTTCCGGCAGATTCGCCTCGGCGAGCTTCTCGCGGAGCTCCTCGATCTCGACGGCTGGGTCTTCCGCCTCGCCGAGTTCCTTCTGGATCTGCTTGAGCTGCTGGCGCAGCATGTATTCGCGCTGATCCTTGGTCAGCTCCTCCTGCGCCTGAGACTGGATCTTCGCGCCGAGCTCCGCAACGTTGAGCTCGTGGGCGAGCATCGTGGTGAGCGCGTTGAGCCGTTCTCCGACGTTCAGCGCTTCGAGGATCGATTGCCGCTGCTCTGTCTTCAGATCGGCGATGGCGGCGACGAAGTCGGCGAGGGGCCCCGGGTCCTCCAGGTTGTCCGCCAGGTCGGCGACCTCTTCCTGGAGCCTCGGCGACAACTGAGCGATCCGGCGGAACTGGCTCCGCACCGCTCTGACCGCCGCTTCGATTTCGACGCCTTCCGAGGGCTCATCCTGGAGGTACTCGACAGCGACCTTCAGAAACGGCTGCTGCTGCACGATCCCGGCGATCCGAACGCGCGAGCGCCCCTGAACGAGCACGAACGCGCTGTCGCCTTCCTTCTTGTACTTCGCGATGGAAATCAGCGTGCCGACGTGGCGCATGTCGTCCGTTGTGAGCTCTCGAGGCTCCGGCGCGGCGTTCAGTTGCACAAGGATCGCCAGGCGCGGGTCGTTCACCATCGCTGCTTCGACCGCAGCGACGGCACGTGGACCCTGGAACACGAGATAGGGCGGCATGAACGGCGGCGTCGGCGGCATGAACGGGAAGATGACCGCTCCGCCGTACATGGCGATCAACGGCAGTTCCGACGGGTAATCCTGCGACTCCTCGTCACTTTCCAGCGATGTCGTGTGATCCAGCTCCATCACTTGTCCTCCTCGCGGGTGACGGGAAGAGCGCTCCCCGGTTCAGTATCGGGGCTTTCCTCAGCGGCGTCGATCTGGATGCGGCGTTCCGGGACGACCATCTCGACCTCGATCTCCCGCGGCTGATGGCGCTCCGCCTTGGGGATGGTGATCTCCAGGAACCCGTTGTCGTAGCGCGCCTTGGGTGAGGCGTCGAGGTCGACGGCGTCCGGCAGCGCGACGGCTCGTTCGAACAGACCGTAGTTCACTTCGGCGAGGTGGTAGTGCTCTTTCTTGGTGACCGCGCGGTCTCTGCGGTTCCCACGCACCGTGAGGACGTTGCGCTCCAACGTGATCTTGACGTCCTCATCAGGCTGGATGCCGGGCAGTTCCAGCTTCACGATGAACCGGTCGACCGTCTCGTAGACGTCCATCGCCGGGCGCCACAGGTGGGGCTCCGGCGCGACGGCGCGCGACGGCTCCGACCCGATGGTTCGCTGCAGATAGGCGTCGAACACCTGATCCATCTGCCGCTGAATCTCGAAGAACTCCCCGAAAGGATCGCGGCGGACCTTCATGCGTCTGTTCCTCCTCGGGAGGGCGATGGGCGGGACTCCGGCGCAATCGCGACGATCCGTCTCCCGCGTCCAAAGTTCCAGTAGTAGGCGATGGCGCCGAGTATCTTCGCTCCGGCGAGAATCGTGCCGCGCACCGTGCCGCTGATCTTGGAACGACCGATCCGGCGTCGATAGCGTACCGGCACTTCGGCGACAGGGATTGCCATCATCGCAGCTTTGATCTGCATCTCGACCGTCCAGCCGTAGGTCGTATCGCGCATCTGCATCGCGTCGAGAGTCCGGCGCGTCAGGGCGCGGAAGGGGCCCAGGTCGGTGTAGCGCACGCCCCAGATGAGCCGGATCAGCCGTGTGGCGAACCAGTTGCCGAATCGCGCTTGGACGGTCAACGCGCCCGGTTCTCGCTCGCCCAGCGACCGCGACCCGATGACGAGCTCCGCCTCTTGCCGCCGAATCGGTTCCAGCAGAGACGGAATCTGGTTGGCGTCGTCGCTCCGGTCGCCGTCCATGAAGATAACCGTGTCGACGTCAGGCGACAACGCGGCGATGCCCGCCAAGCATGCAAAACCGTACCCGCGTCTCGGTTCGCGGACAACCCGGGCTCCGGCAGCCTCGGCGACGGATGCCGTGTCGTCGTCGCTGCCGTTGTCGACGACGATGATCTCCTCGGCGACGCCCTTCGGGATGTCCCCAACGACGCGCCCGATGGCAGCCGCCTCGTTGAGCGCTGGAATGACGATGCCTACTCGCATGATACCCCAAGGCGCTCCATCGTGGTCTAGAGCGAGGAACGCCCCTCGCACGGGCGAGAGGCGTTCTTTGTAGTCACGAGCGTGATGCCGGGCTATTCGACCTTGGTCGCGCCCCACATCGTCGCGAGCTTGCCGGCCGGCTCGACTGCGGCGGGGGCCGCGAGCATCGACTCGTAGAGGGACTTGATCTGCGCGTCCGTCAGGACGGCTGTGAAGTAAGAGAAGTCGTCCACAGCGCCCTTGAACCAGTCGTCGCGCTGCTGCCACGTGCCGACCGACAGGTTGTAGTTGGTACCCTTGCCAGCGGGAGGAGTCGCGGGAGTTGCCGCCGTCGGCGGGAGCCCTCCAGCGTATTCCTTGCTGATGACCATCGCGCCGTCGACGTAGCACTTCATGACAGCTCCGTCGTAGGTCCAGCCAAGCTGGTGCCACTTGTCGTTCTTGATCACGATCTTGGCATTGTCGCGCACCTGCCCGGAGCCGCCTCCGCCCACCGCGACCGCGTCGTAGATGCGCCACACGACGGCGTTTTCCTTCCAGTCCGTCGCATGGTTCTCCGTTTCGAGGTACCACAGGTTGTTGCGCTCAAGGATCGCCTGCCAACCATCGACTGGGGCTAGCTTAACCCAGGCGACCGCCGTCGCCTTGGGGCCATCGAACTTCGAGCCGATGGGCGCGGGAATGTCGATGAAGCTCTTGTTGACCGTCTTGCTGTCGATCATGACGGCTTTGCCGCCCTTGACGCCCGCGACCCAGGTGATGCCGGCCGGATCGGCGACCTTGCCGTCGTGACCGTTGCCGGAGACATCGCGGTAGTCGCCCTCAAACGTCCAATGACCGACCAGACCAGGCATCGACTTCGTCGTCGCTGTCAGGAACGCCTGATCGGCGGACGCCGCCATCGTGAACGCGAACCCGAGCGCTGCTGCCAGCGCCATCGCGTGCCGCGACTTCATTCCGTTTTCCCTTCTCGTGAGCATGTGGATTCGGGCGCTGAACACGGTCCATGCGCCAACCGATGCGGACGTGAGCGTACGGATTCCAGAAGCGGGAGTCAAGAATCGCGGAGATCGAAGCTCCGTCTATCGTAGCACGTCCCCCGGCTGCATGTCGAGGACTTCGACGTCGAGGTCGCGCACGAGCTCCCTCAGCGCGGCGGGAGTGCCGGTCAGCGCCGGGAAGGTTCCCCAGTGGATCGGCAGGATCGCGGGAACCTTGAGCAGCCGCGCCGCGTACGCCGCTTCGCGCGGGTCCATCGTGTAGTGGTCGCCGATGGGCAGCAGCGCCAGGTCCGGCTGGTAGAGCTCGCCGATGATCGCCATGTCGCCGAAGACGTTCGTATCGCCGGCGTGGTAGACCTTGAACCCGTTGGGGAACTCGACGACGTAGCCGACCGGCTCGCCGCCGTAGATCGTCTTGCCGTGGTCGTCGATCGCGCTGCTGTGCTGGGCGTGGGTCATCTTGACCTGCAGCCCGTTGACGGAGACGGTTCCGCCCTTGTTCATGCCGATTGTGTTGCCGACGCCCTGGTTTCCGAGCCAACCGGCGACCTCGACGATGGCGACGACTTGCGGCTCGTGCCCCTTGGCGAGTGGCACGGCATCGGAGAGGTGGTCGCCGTGACCGTGCGTGAGCAGCATCGTGTCGATGCGGTCGAACTTCCTGAGATGGGGCGGACACTTGGGGTTGGTAGACACCCACGGGTCGATCGTCGTCACCTTGCCTTCGTAGACGATCTTGACGCTGGCGTGTCCGAGCCAGGTGAGCTCGATCCCGTTGTCTAGGCGCATTGGAGCCTCCTTGCGCGCGGTGTGAACCCGTTTCCACAGAGGATACCGAACGCACCACGGGAACGCGAGCCCGGCGCGTTGCGGACCCGGCGCGGTAGCGATACGCTCACACCGGATTCGGAGGCTTCCGTGACACGCCCATCGACGACGCTCCGCATCGTCCTCTCCGCGCTGCTGCTTGCCGCCCGGCACGCCGTCTCCGACCGCGCCGCTGCGGTCGCGCACTACGAAAAGGGCATCCAGCTCGCCGAGCGCCAGTTCGCCTACCGCGCTGCCCTCGATGCGTTCGATCGCGCCTACGCCGAAGACCCCACGCTCGTCGAAGCCCTCGTCTCCAGCGCTGAGTGCTACGGCGCGCTGGGCGAGCTCCGCAGCGCCCGCGAGCGACTCGCGCTCGCCCGCGCGGCTCCGACGCTCAACCCAACGCTCAAGGTTCGCGTTCTGACGACGCTGGGACGCCTCGCGCTCCTACAGGGCGACTTCGCCGATGCCGAGTCCGTCCTGCTGGAAGCCCGATCCGCTGCGCCCACCAGCGCCCAGGTCGCGCAGCTACTTGGCGACGCCTATGCGAAGCGTGGTAACCTCGACGCGGCTGCCGCCGAATACGCCCGCGCCATCGGGCTCGACGACAAGTCCGTCCTGGCGCACCGCGGCATGGCGTCCGTGGCGGTATCGCGCGGCGACACTGAGGCGACGATCCGGCACGCCGAGGCTGCCATCGCGCTCGACCCCTTCGACTCCGCGACGCTCTATCGGCTCGCCCAAGCATACGCGCGAGATCGACGCACACTCGCCGCACAGGAGACGATGCGCGCGTATCGCGAGATGAAGGAGTACGAGAGCGACATCGAAGCCATCGAGAAGGCGATCGCGGCGACGCCGGGCGACTTGCCGATGATCCTCTCCCTCGCCGAGCGTCACGCGGCGATGGGGAACATCGAGCCTGCCGTCGACGCCTACCTGAAACTGGTCGTCCTGGGAGCCGACGCCTCAGTGGCGATGGTCAACGTCGGGCTCCTGCGGCTCCGGCAGGAACGGTACGCCGATGCGGAGAAGGCTTTCGCCGATGCCCAGCGTCTCGCGCCCGACACGGTTCCGCCCTACCTCGGCATGGGCGAGCTCCACGCCGCACGCGAGGAATGGCGTGCCGCCGCCGATGCCTTTCGCGAGGCGATTCGGCGGGAGCCCGCGCTGGATGCCGCGCACATCGGGCGGATCGGGGCTCTCCAGCATGCGGGCGACCCCCGCGCAGCCATCGCCGCGATGGACGACTGGGTGGAGATGAGTCCGGAGTCCTCGCACGCTTGGGAGGAATGGGCGCGCCTTCGCTATCAGATGGGGAACCGTGATGCCGCCCTAGAGGGGTTCGAGCGCTCGATGAGCCTCGATCCGGGGAATCTGGAAGCCGCCAACGACCTCGCCTGGCTCTACGCCGACGCTGGGTCGAACCTGGATCGTGCGCTTGCGCTCGCCAAGTCCGTCGCCGAGAGGGAACCGACGGCGAACGCGTTCGACACGCTCGCGTTCGTCCACCGGAAGCGCAACGAGCTCGCCGACGCGCTCCGAGCGCTGGAGCGCGCGCTGACGCTGGAGCCGGACAACGCGGACTACGTCCGACGCGCCGCCGAACTCCGCGCGCTGCTGAGTCAACAGCCGTGACCGCCTGGACCTCGCTCTGGACCTCGCTCTGGACCTCGCTCTGGACCTCGCTCTGGACCTCGCTCTGGACCTCGCTCTGGACCTCGCTCTGGACCTCACGGGTGCGCCGTTGGCTCGCCGTCCTGCTGATGCTCCTGCCGGCGTGCGTCCTGCCTGCCGCCGACGTGACATTCACTGACCGCACGCCGGAAGCAGGCATCGACTTCATCCCGACGGACGGGGCGAGCGGACGCCGGCTCATGGTGGAAACCATCGGGCAGGGGCTCGCCGCGTTCGACTACGACGCCGACGGCTGGGTCGATCTCTACTTCGTCAACGGCTGCAGGTTGATCGAGCCGTTCGAGCCGACCTCGCGGAACGTCCTCTATCGGAACCGGCGCGACGGAACCTTCGAGGACGTGACCGACCGCGCCGGTGTCGGCGACACGGGCTACGGGCTGGGATGCGCCGTCGGCGACATCGACGGCGACGGCTGGCTCGACCTGTTCGTCACGAACTTCGGCAGGAACACGCTCTATCGGAACCGGGGCGACGGGATGTTCGAGGACATCACGGACCGGGCGGGCGTCGCGGCGCCTGGGCTGAACACGGGATGCGTCTTCGCAGACATCGACAACGACGGTTGGCTCGATCTCTACGTCGCCCGATACGCGGACTACTCCGTCGAGAGGGACGTCCGCTGCGAGCGGGACGGCGTGTCCGTCTATTGCCATCCGCAGGTCTATCCGGGGGCATCCGACGCGCTCTTTCGGAACCGGGGCGACGGAACCTTCGAGGACGTCTCCGTGTCGAGCGGCATCGCCTCCGCGCCTCCGCGCCACGGGCTCAGCGTCGTCGCCGCCGACCTGAACCGCGATGGGCTCATCGACTTCTACGTCGCCAACGACCTCGACCCCAACTTCCTCTGGCTGAACCGAGGCGACGGGACGTTCGAGGAGGCGGGCTTGCTCTCCGGCGCGGCGGTGAGCGCGACGGGGGAGGAGCAGGCAGGGATGGGCGTCGCCTGTGGGGACTTCGACAACGACGGCGATCCCGATCTCGTCGTGACCAACTTCCAGAACGAGTTCAACGCGGTCTACCGGAACGAGAGCGACGGGTTCTTCACCGACATCGCCGAATCGTCCGGCGTCGCGGAGGTCTCTTACTCGCTGATGGGCTGGGGCGTCGGGCTCGTCGATCTCGACGGCGACGGCTGGAAGGACCTGGTGACTGTCAACGGGCACCTGCAGGATAACATCGAGCGGTTCGAGCCGGAGCAGCGGTTCGCGCAGCCCAAGACGCTTTTGACGAACACCGGACGCAGCGGGTTCCGCGTCGTCGACGGCGGGGACGCGCTCGCGGAACCGAGCGTCGGGCGGGGTGTTGCCTTCGCCGACTTCGACAACGACGGCGACACGGACATCGTCACGACGAACTGGAACGGGCGTCCGAACCTGCTGGTCAACGAAGGCGGGAACGCGCGGTCGTGGGTCGCCATCCATCTGGTCGGGACCTCACATACGCACGTTGGGGCGGTCGTGACCGTGACGGCGGGGGGTATGACGCAGACGTTCGACGTCGGCTCGACGGGCGGTTATCTGTCGCACAGCGACACGCGCGTCGTCGTCGGGCTGGGTGACGCGGAGAAGATCGACCGGATCGAGGTCAGGTGGCTGGGCGGTGGTGTGGATCGCTACGAGAACGTCGCCGTACGGCGGCGCTACCGTGTCGTCGAGGGCGGACGCTTGACGCCCTGGGCACGATGAAGGGCTGCCATCGACCGACGGCAGCCCAGTGGTTGTCTTGGCGATGGGTGACAGTCCCGTCGACGTGGGCTTAAGATCTGTCCCCTGCGAAGCGCGTGTGCTACCGGGACTTCAGCGCTGCCCACTCGGTCGCCATCTTGCCCAGCGGCTCGACGGGCGTCGCGAAGTCGATCGCTCCGAGTTGCGTGATCTCAGCCGCTGACAGCGCCCGCGAGAAGATGGAGACCTCGTCGATCTGCCCGTCGATGTAGTCCTTGACGTTCACGTCGCCGCCTCTGCCGACGCCCAGACCGATGCGCATCGGCTGAGTCGGGAACGTGAGATAGGGAGCCTTGACCGGATTCGGGTTCGAGCCGCCGCCGGTCGCCGCCGGAAGCTTGTTGTTCACGTAGGCGGTGACTTTCGTGCCGTCGGCGGTCATGGCGACGTGGATCCACTCGTTCGTCTTGTAGGCGTTGTCCGTGGCGAACCAGCCCTCGACGCCGGCGACGCAGGCGCCCCACGTCAGATTCGTGTCGCTGGTCGTCGCGAGCCGGAACAGGAAGTTGGGCCCCCAGCCGATCTTCTCGCCCTTGAAGACGATGGCGGAGTGGTCGCCGCCTTTGCGGATCTTCGCCCATGCGGAGACCGTGTAGGCGTTCGCCATCTTGTCCATGGACGCGGAGTGGGGCACCTCGACGAAGGCGTCCTTGCCGTTCAGATCGACGGCTTGACCGATCTTGCCGCCGCCTGCGACTTTCGCTGCGCCCATCAGCTTTCCGTTGTTCCGGTTGTACTTGTCCACGGCCGTTCCGTCGTTGAACGTCCAGACGGAGATGACGCCGTCCAGCAGCGCCGCCGACGCCGTCGACGCGATCACGCAGAACCCCAACACCGCGAGCCCACTCCGATATGCGCGCATCGATACTTCCTCCTATCGGGAACCGAAAACGAACCGGCACGACCTTCGTACCGCGAACGGCGGAACGCCCATCGACGCCCGCCGGACGACCTTCCGCGCCGCGCGGGCGTCAGCGCTTGAGCTTCGCCCACTGCGTCGCGAGTTTGCCGGACGAGGTGACGGCGAGAGTCGGTCCCTTGCCGCCAGCCAGCTCCTTCACCTCCGCCGCCGTCAACGCCCGGTTGTACACGAGCACTTCGTCCACTTGACCGTCCAGATAGGCATCGTTGCCGACGTTCCCGCCGACCGCCCTGCCGACGCCGAGCTCGATCGGCTTGCCGGGGAAGGTGAGATAGGGCGCGTCGACGGGATTCGGGTTCTGTCCGCCTCCGGTCGCCGGCGGGGCCCCCGCGTTCACGTAAGCCGTGACGAGCTTCCCGTCCGCCGTGAGACAGAGATGGAGCCACTCGTTCGGCTTGATCGCGTTGTCGGTCGCGAACCAGCCTTCGCGGCCCGAGATGCACGCGCCCCACGTGATGTTCGTGTTGCTCGTCGTCGCCATGCGGAACAGGAAGTTCGGACCCCAGCCGACCTTATCGCCCTTCCAGGCGACGGCGGAGTGATCCCTTCCGGTCCGGACGAACGCCCAAGCGGCGACGGAGAAGGCATCCTTCATCACCTCCCACGTCTTGGAATCGGGGATCTGGATGTGAGCTTTCGCGCCGTCGAAGTCGGCGGTCTTGCCGAACTTCCCCTTGTCGACGATCTTCGCGCCGTCGAGCAGCTTGCCGTCGTTCTTGCCGACCTGGTCTCTCGCCGTTCCGTCGTCGAAGGTCCACGCGCCGATCAAGCCCTTGTTCAGATCGGCAAGCGCGGCTCCGGCTAAACCAAGTGCGAACGCCGCCGTCAGTATGTACGTAACCGTACGACTCATAGGATCTCCTCCATAGGGACGAGAGACACCGCGGCTTCCACGTGCCACCATGGAAGCCGCGCTTATGTGCTTCCTACCACATTTTGGGTCGTGGCGCAACGGTTTCGTCACACAGGCGGAACACCGATCCGTCGCCCGATGTCGCGGCGGAATGACCAAGTGGCCGCCCTGCCCCGCAGCCTCACCTCCTCCCAGAGTGCACAAAGAACGGTGTCTGACGGGATTGTGATTCACGCGACTGGCGCAGTGGTGCTACTGGTCTGTCATGGTGGTTATCGCGACAACCTCGATGGGCTTTCGCGCAGGGCTTTCGGAATCGTCATTCCCGCGAGCCCCGCCTTCGCGGGGCCAGGAAGCGGGAATCCAGAGACTCTAGGCTCCCGCTTTCGCGGGAGCGACACGTTGGTGGTTGCTCTTTCGCGCATCAGGTAACGCTAACCATCACTCTGACAGACCACTACGTCGAGAGGATGACCGCCGGTATGAGGATGGACGCCGCGCCCGTGGCGAGGACGCCGACGACCAACAGGCGATAGCGCATCCGGTAGTCGTCGAGCAGCCCGCCGTCGTAATACTCCGCGATGTTCTGGTCGCGGTACATCTTGAGTAGCCCGTTGAGCAGGCGCGTCTTCGAATCGCGACCCCGAAGCAAGCCCATCAGCGCGACCATGTTAACGACGACCACAAGGGACACCGTCACGACCAGCACGGCGACGGTTCGTACGGTCATATCCGACGCCAGGCCGGAGTTGACGCCGACCGTGATGAGGTTCAGCGCAATTGCGGTCAGTACGAAAATGGACTCGGAACGAGCGTTCTGCTGCAGTTCCTGGACGATGTGCTCGTGAAGGCGGTCTAGCATGGGAGCCTCCTCACTGGAACCGCCGATCTGCCGGCAGGCGATGGGTTCGCGGCTCGATGCAAAGTATCGAGCCTGCCCAGTCGGAACGCAACTTCGTCGCATCGGAGCGCTTGACCGGACGGCGCGTTGGGCGGACACTGGCGCACGCTGGAAGTCAGCGGCAGTCGACTGGCGAGAACGGAAGGAGCGCCCAGGATGGCACTGAAGGTCGGAATCGTCGGCATGCACGGAATCGGTGTCCCGCATGCGGAATCGCACGCGAAGGACCCGCTCGCCGACTTCGTCGCCGTCTGCGACACGGTCAAGGAGCGGGCGGACCGTGCGGCGGAGAAATACGGCGTGAAGGCGTACGGGAGCCTGGCGGAGATGCTCGACGGCGAGCCGAACCTGGACGTCGTCGATGTCTGCACGGGCGGGCTGGAGAACGGCAGTTGGCACTATGAACCCGCGATGGAGGCGATGTCGGCGGGCAAGCATGTCATGGTCGAGAAGCCGCTCTCATCCGACGTCGACCAGGCGCGCGAGATGGTCGCCCTCGCGGAGGAGAAGGACGTCTACCTCGGCTGCAACCTGAACCACTTCTTCACGCCGCCGGCTGAGCGGGCGAAGCAGTACATCGATGACGGCGAAATCGGCGAGCAGGTCTACTGCCTCGTCAAGATGGGGTTCCAGGGCGGCGAGGCTGAGAACTACCGAGCGCCGGGCGGCGTCAAGGTGAAGGGGTTCCCCTACTTCCATCTCAAGGCGTTCCTGTCGCACCCGTTCAGCGTGATGCACCACTTCTGCGGACCCATCTCGCATGTGCAGGCGTTCCTGAGCCAGCCGGGGTTCCGCAAGCGCGCTGGCGACGTGATGCTGACGACGTCGAGCATCCACGTGCGGTTCGAGAGCGGGGCGGTCGGCTATCTGCTGAGCCAGCGCGGCGACGCGTCGCACGGGCTTGGGGGCTGGTGGAGCGCGGAGGTCGGCGGGACGAAGGGAACCTTCTGCATCGAGAACTGCATCGAGAAGGTGACCTACTGGAAGGCTCCCGATCCGCGCGGACCCGGGCAGCCGGCGGAGCATCCGCAAGGCACGTCGGGGGCTCCCGTCGTCACCGAGTCGGGCACGCACGACTTCGGGCAGACGTTCCCGCGGCGTCTCCACGCGTTTCTGGAAGACATCACGAACGGCGTTCCGAAGCAGATGGTACGCGGCTGCGGACGGGATGCGCTCGCGGCGGTGGAGTACACCTTCGCCGTCATCGAGTCCTACGAGCTCGGCGGCGTCATGGTTCGCCCGAACCCGCTACCGCCGATGCACTTGGAGCCGTCGCTGACGAAGGACTGAGCACGGGCAACTGGTCTGAAGCACGAGAGGGCGGGTCGATGACCCGCCCTCGTCGCGTACGTGGTGGATGTCAATAGGGCGCTACAGGTTGTTCGCCGGACTCGCTCGGGTCGACAGGGCGATCACTGTATTGTGGACCATTCGCATGCTGTTGTCACACGCGAGAGGTGCCCTATATTCGTCGTTGCTACGATCATCTCGTCATAGCCTGCCGCGGCTGTCACCGCCTGTGCGGCCAGGATCATGTCACCGTCGAGCGCATCGCCCGGAGCAGTTGGGGTACCCTGATTGCGCATCTGTGCCCAGAGACGTGCCGCCATGATCATGGCATCCGTCGTGATCGGCAGGTAGACGACCCCATTCTTGAGCTCGTCAAGTCGCGTAATACTTTCAGGTTTATGTGCGCGAATCAACTCTCTCCTGAGCTCATAGTCGGCGATCTCCGGCACGGCAACGTCATTGCCCGAAAGGAGGATACGCTGGAGCCACGCGGAGCACTGCTGCGTCTTCGGGTCCTTCTGCGTCGGATTGGTCACCATGCCGAGGGGTCCCGTGTCGAGCACGATGAGCCGGCTCATCGGAAGAGCTTTCGCTCCGACGAGCGGTTTTGGTCAAGCGTAGCCTTGAGGTGCACCCATGTCTCGTGTTGCTCGTCCGTGTCCGCTTCGCACCACGCTCTCAGGAGTTCGGCAGCGCGAGCTCGATCGAAGCTCTGCCGCCGGGCAGACCCGGACCTAGCTTGCCTACGCAGAGGCTCGGAGTCGGATCCCACCCGCGCCAGTTCGGCCCAGGTTGCTGATGCCACGAACACCCAACACATGTTCAGCGTGCTCGACACGATGCCTGCCGACGTGACTACAGTGACCGTCTTGTCATCCACTACCCCATCCACGCCGAGCTGCCAGTTGGTGATGTTCCCTGGAGCATAGTCTACGGGCGGCGTTAGCTGCGCATCACCCCAGGACAGTGTTAGCTGGGCACCGTGTGAACCGAGCTCACTGGTACCGGGCGCCGACATCAAAAGTGCGGCAGTTACGCTCCTAGGGTCGGTGGACGGAATCTGGTTGGCGAACGCGACGGCAGAACTGTTGCCAGCACGGTCGACATCGTAGTACCGACAGTCATTGTGCACGGACGCTTCCTTTCCGGTACCAGACTTCGTTCTGGACATCCTCGCTCGTTAGCTCCGAGAACACCTTCACGATGGCATGGTGAGCTGTGTCGAACCAGCGCCACATGGCCTCGCGAGACGTGTCCTTGGGCAGTCCTCGTACCAGCAAGTCTAGGCTCAGGATGTCGACGTTGTCGTTACGGCGACGGGCATTTGCCAATGTCACGCGCAGACGGCTGTCAATGTCAGGCAACGTAAACGAGAACCCGCAATTGACAGCCTCAAGATGGGAAGAGCTGCGCGCTACGAGCTCCGCCGAGTGAAGCGCAGGGAACACCGCGTCGATGTCCTCCGTTCCCGTCCATCCCTCACCTTGCGGGATGTGGTTGACGTAGGTCAGCTCGTACTGGATGGCAGACAGTGCACCCAAGCCATTACAAGCGAGGAAATGCTCGAACCCATCCAGGTTGCGGCGGAAGCAGTCGATGACGGCGGGATAGCGTGGATACGCTTGCGCATCATCAACCTTCTTCCAGTTGCAGAGGAACCGATCACGCTGGACTTGGACGACTCGCTGCTCGTCGCTTGTCAGGAACCGAACAAGTGGCGACCGGATATCTGGCATCTCCGGCCCGCTCGGTTCGCCACCAAAGCGCTCGACGATCTTCGCGATGGGAGGAAGTTCGCGGCAGATTGGGTAGTCCGAGCGGAAGGTCTCCCATAGCAGGCCAAGGTACGGCACGAGCAGACCGTCGAGTGGCTCGAACGCGATCCCACAGACGACCTCGACAACAGGCGGTCTCCCGTACTCTGGAAGAGGAGCCGTCAGCATTGGCTACATCCCTAGCGCGAGTGGCACGCCTCCACGGACACGGTCGCCGCTCTCAGGATCTACACAGTATGTCGTGTCAGTACCCAGATACCGTGCGACGAGGACACCAACATATACATCAGCACTCCGTTGGGCTCAATCCCTACGCGTGTTCCGCGGTGTCGCGCAAGCGACACCGCGTTACTGAGGGGACGCCGCTGCCTTCCGACCGATATCCTGAGGGCGGGTCGATGACCCGCCCTCTTTGCGCACGTTGGGGGTGTAAGAGGCTGCCTATAGCTTGTTGGCGGCTTTGATCTCGTCGGGCGTGAACGACTCGTCGCGCCACTCGACGATGCGCCACTCGTCCTTGCCCGTAGACGGGTTCAAGCGCTTCTCGAAGATGAAGATGCTGTCGCCCTCGGCATAGGCTCCCGTAAAACCGCCTTCGAGGACACCCTCGGACACGATAAACTGGATGCGGTAGTGGTTCCGCACCTCGTAGCGCGTCTTCTCTTGGTTGAGCGGCTTGACCTCTGGCGGCTCGGAAATCTCGATCTCGATATCCTGGAACTTCTTGAAGATGCGGATCGCCGAGTCGCGTTCCAGGGTGATGTCGTCGAAGATGACATCATCGGTGGGGTCGGAATCGGTTCCCATGTCGGACTGATACAGGAAGCCCGACGCCCAATAGGCAGACATGTAGAGGTCGATGTCCTCCGTCATGTAGCCTTTCTGCCACCGGTCGCGCAGGACAGCGTTGATGCTTTGGATGACCGGATCCTGCTCGCCCGGTTTCTCGACATCGCCGCAGCCTAGGAACGCGATGGCGACTGCGATGCTCGCGAGCCCACCCAGAGCTCGCCAGCGGAACCTACGCACGCTACTCATCAGTCAATCCCCTTACACCGTCAAGCACGCCGCTTGGCGCAGTCGTCCGTCGCCTGAGCAGCCGGCTCTAGAATGGCACACGAATCCGCACGCGAGGTCCGCTCGTCATCAGCTCGAACTGGAGCTTGCGAATCTCCTCACCCTCGCGGAGCAGCTCTTCGGCGCGAAGCTCCGCGTTGAAGATGTTCGCGTCCACGTAAGCATCGATGAGACTATACCCCCAAACGCCCAGAGCGGAAAACAGCAAGAGCCGACTCGCCTTGAACCGCCCGTTGACGTCGCTGTAGATGGCGTTCGCCTCGCGCGAAGTCACGCCGTACTGTTTGACGGCGGGTAGATAGACATGGTCGTACTGATCGCGGAAATCGCGGTAGGAGACAAACCATGCCGACATGAGACCGGCGGTGACAACGAAGAACGCCGCGCCCTCGACGCGTTCTCGGATGCGCACCTGACCCCAACCGGGCAGGATGGCGGAGCGCACGACGGCGGTATAGGGCGCGACGAGCCGCGGGTCGCGCGGAAGCTCCTCTGCTGGCGTCGCTTCGGTTGCCTGGGCTGGTCGCCGCTCCCGCGTCGTGAGGTCCGCCGCGCTGACGTTTCCCGCGCACAGAGCGATCAGGCAGATGGCGGTGAGCAGCCTTCTGGCGTTCTGGGTCGTCAAGGGAGGCAGGTTCCCACGAAGAGGGTCGGCACGGCACGATCGTCAGCGTCTCTGACTATACGGAACGGATGGCCGTTCGTCAAGTTGACTCCCTGCGCCAGACGTGCTAAACCGGAAGGCGTCCGAGCCGAGCCATCTGCGCGTGGGGTCCATGAGCATCATCGATCAGGTGCGGGATGCGGGCGTCGTCGGCGCAGGGGGCGCTGGGTTCCCTGCCCACAAGAAGCTCGAGGCGACCGTCGAGGTCGTCATCGCCAACGGCGCCGAGTGCGAACCCCTCCTCCACAAAGATACCGAGCTCATCGAGCGCCATGCCTCGGAGATCGTCCGGGCGGTACGGCTCGTCATGGACGCCACCAAGGCGAAGCGGGGCGTCGTCGGGCTGAAGGCGAAGCACGCGCACGCCGTCGAGGCGCTGGAACGAGCGCGCGCTGGAACGCCCGTCGAGCTGCACCAACTCGGCGACTACTACCCGACGGGCGACGAGTTCGTCCTCGTCCACGCCGTCACGGACAGGCTGATTCCGGCCGGCGGCATCCCGCTGCAGGTGGGGTGCGTCGTCCACAACGTCGAGAGCCTCCTGAACATCCTCCGCGCGACGCACGGCGAGCCCGTCACGCGGAAGGCGCTCACCGTCGCGGGAGCCGTCCGGACGCCGATGAGCTTCGAGGCTCCCATCGGGGTACCCTTGCGCGATCTGCTGTCCGCCGCTGGAGGAGCCACCGTCGATGACTACGCCGCGTTCGTGGGCGGGACGATGATGGGCTCCATCACGCGGAACCTCGATGGGCCGGTAACCAAGACGACCGGCGGGCTGCTCGTGGTTCCAGCCGACCATCGGATCGTCCAGCGGCGCGAGCTGCCGGAGCGCGCTCAGCGGCGGATCGGCAAGTCGGCGTGCGATCAGTGCTCCTACTGCACGGAGCTATGTCCACGCTACCTGCTGGGCTACGACGTGCAGCCGCACAAGGTGATGCGCGGCTTGGGGTTCACGATGAGCGGGTCGGAGATGTGGAGCAAGTGGGCGGACCTTTGCTGCGCGTGCGGCTTGTGCACGCAGTTCGCGTGTCCCGAAGACCTGTTCCCCAAGGAAGCCTGCGACCGCGCGCGCGCCGACCGCCGCGAGGCGAAGCTCGACCGGTGGCTGGGCCCGTCGCCCGACATCAAGCCTCATGCCATGGCGGAGGGCCGGCACATCCCGCTGAAATCGCTCATCCGCAAGCTGGGGTTGGAGCCTTACGATGTCGCCGCGCCGTGGACGGAGCTCGACTGGAAGCCGTCCGCCGTGCGGATCGCGTTGCGGCAGCACGTCGGGGCTCCCAGCGTTCCGGTCGTCGAAGCGGGCGCGCGGGTGAGTCGCGGGCAGGCCATCGCGGAGATACCGGAGAAGGCGCTGGGCGCGCGGGTTCACAGCAGCATCGACGGCGTCGTGAGGAGCATCACGGCGGAACACATCGAGATCGTCGCCTAGTCGCGCGGCACGAGAGAAGGCGGGTCGGCATGGCAGAGCGGAACGCGATCGGCATCATCGAGTTGACGAGCATCGCGGCTGGCTATGCCGTCACGGACGCCATGCTCAAGGCGGGAACCGTCGAGGTTCTCGTTGCGCGGACGATCTGCTCGGGCAAGTACCTGTCGATCATCGGCGGGAACGTGAGCGACACGAAGGAAGCGCTCGACGCCGGCGTGCTCCGCGCCGAAGGGACGCTCGTCGATACCTGCCTGCTGACGAACATCCATCCCGCCGTCTTTCCCGCGATCACCGGATCGAACACACCGACGACGCTCGACGCGCTGGGCGTGCTGGAGTCGTTCAGCGTCGCGGCGCTGCTGGAAGCCGCCGACGCCGCCGTCAAAGCCGCTGCTGTCGATCTCATCGAGATTCGGCTGGCGATGGCGTTGGGCGGCAAAGCGTTCTGCACGCTGACGGGCGACGTGGCGTCCGTCGAGTCGGCGGTGCGTGTCGGCTCAGAGCGCATCGCGTCGAAGGGTTTGCTGGTGAACCGGACGGTCATCCCCCGCCCGCGTCCGGAGCTGCTGAACGAGATCATCTGACGATGATTCAGCCGTCGTGGACTACTGCCGTCTGAAGGGGCAGACAGAAGTGAAACTGGCAGACTGGACACGTGACGCTGAACAAAGCTCGGACTATTGGTTGCAGCGGCTCTATACGTCCTTGACATCGGACATCCTGGAGACGATGGCTAACGAGGGCATCACCCAAGCGGAACTGGCACAGCGCATCGACGCCAAGCCGTCGTGGATCACGCGGCTGATGAAGAGCGAGGCGAACGTCACGCTCCGTACGATCGCGCGTCTGGCGCTGACGGTCGGGAAGCGTCCTGCCCTGCGTCTGATCGCGCCCGACGAGGAGATCGTCGTCCGGAAGAAGGCTCAGCGGCGCGCCGACGAACCGGAGCTCTCCCGCCGAGCCGTCTAGCGGCCACCCACCACACGATCACGCTGGTCGCTGTCACGACCGCCGGGCGAGCTTGTTCGCCAGGATGCTGATGAGCCCGCCGAGCATCACGTACCCGAAGATCACCTCCACCATGACGGCGATGCGCGCAGGAAGGCTCGTCGCGGCGATATCGCCGAAGCCCAGCGTCGTGAACGTGACGACGCTGTAGTAGAGGAAGTTCAGGAAACCAATCGGCTGGGACTCAGAATAGAGCTTGGCGTTCGTGAAGACGAAGTCTCCCGGGAAGGCATAGCGGTATATCGCCGCGAACACCGCAGCGAGGAGCACCGACCAGAACGCCCAGAGCCACAGGTTTCTGCCGTAGTCCGACGACCACCGCCACACCGCCGCCCAGCCCCGATGCCGTTGCTCGAAGCTGCGGATGAACTGCTGGTCAGCGACATAGCGCTTGAAGTGGGGGTTGGTGACTTCGTCGACATTTTGGCTGTCCAGCACGAACACGGTGTGAGGTGGCAATGTCTTCTGCGGAGGCCGTCCGGTCGGCGGATCGGGACGTGGGAGAAGCCAACGTCGTACGAGCCGCCGCGTCTCGCCCGGGCTCTGGTCGCTCGGCGGTGTACGCCAGCAGATCCGCTCCGGCAACCCACCTTGCGACAGCAACCATCGTCGGATGTTCCGCATCGGGAAGTTGTCGGGCCAGTAGCGTACGTGCGCGAAGTTTGCGGGTTGACCGAAGCGCGTGAACTCGAACGCCGCGGCCCACGTAAACTGGACATTCTCGAGGCGAGTTTCGCCGAGGAACGACGCGCCCAAGAACACCGCCCTGCCTCGGAACTGGGCGTCAGCGAAACGGGCGCGCCCTGCGAACTGGGCGCGATGAAAGACCGCTGCCTCCGCGAACTGTGCGCGGTCGAAGTGCACCGCATCGGCGAAGTACCCATCGGTGAAGCTCGCCAGCTCTGCAAAGTACGCTGCCCCAAAGTTCGCATCGCTGCTGAACAGCACTCTATTCAAGACCACATCTTTGGCGAAATAGCAGCCAGTGAAGTCCACGTCGCTCGGTACAACCCACTTATCGTCTACGTTCCGCTTCAAGTCCGCACGGACCATGTCGACCGTCTCAGTGATCCGCTTGCCCTTCACTGCATCTGGCAGCGCGTCGCCTCGCAGGACGGCATAGACGTCCTTGGCGGTTGCTGTCGCGCGTTGGTCTTGGGATTCGTCGTCTGGCATCGCATCGGCTCCCTATCGGGCGCGGCGTCGCTGCGCTGCGCGGTTCGGCTATAATACAGCCAATCAGCCGCCCGCTGACCACGACATAGGGAGAACGCGATGAGTCTGACGGCCGACCAACGGTCCCAGTTCCGAAACGAAGGTTACGTCGCCGTCGAGGGCTTCTTCGATGACCGCGAGACGCGCGCGCTCCGCGCCGAACTGACGCGCATCTACGACCAACGGCGCGCCGCCGGGACGCTCCGCAACGTCGCCGTGCAGAAGGACGGCTCGCAGAACCGCATCGACGGTGAGCTCCAGAACCTGCAGGTCATCCCGCTGAACGACAAGAGCCCACTCTATCGGGCGCTGCCGTTCTGTCCGAAGGTGCTGGACGCCGTCGGGGCGCTCATCGGCGAGTCGTTCCGGCTCCATCTCGACCAGTCGTTCTGGAAGCCCGCGCGGCAGGGAATCGGCACGAATTGGCATCAGGACAACGCCTACTTCAAGATCGCCGATCCCCTGCGCGGCACGGCGATGTGGATCGCCATCCACGACGCGACGATCCCCAACGGCTGCATGCACATCGTCCCCGGCAGCTTCCGCGAGGAGTACCCTCACTATCGCGACCCGCTGAGCGATCACCACATCCGGTGCGATCCGCCCGAAGACCGCGCGATCGCCGTCGAGCTTGCGGCGGGAGGGGCGCTCTTCTTCGCCTACGGAACCGCGCACTGCACGAAGGCGAACACGACGGATCAGGACCGCGCCGGAGCCGCGCTCCACTTCATCCACACCGACTACGCCCAGGGCGACCACTGGACGCGCAACGAGCAGATGACGCCCATCCTGCGAGGTCCGAACGCGACGGGCGGCGAGCGCGAGTACGGACGGCGGATCGAGGGCACGTGGGATGCGGAGGTCGAACGGGCGCTGTCCTCAGCGGCGCGCTAGGCTTCGAGAGGCTCGCCGTCGTACCGACGGATGTGGCTGTAGGGCGGGTGGTAGAGCAGCGAGACGGCGGCTAACACTTCGTCGCGGCGCTCGTTGCGCTCTGAGGCGGGGAGCTCGACGACCAAGTCCTCGATATCGTGGGGCCCAATGCGCCAATGTCCCGCGACGGCTCCCCGAAACGCTCCGTCGATGAGTAGGTATTGCAGAATCTCACGTCCCGCGTATCGCCGCTTGAGCTCGCTGCTGTGGCTCAGGACGAGCAGGTCGGAGCCGCCCAGGACGAACACGCCGCGCGACGGCTCCGAATCGGCGAGCCCAACGTCCTCGACGAGAACCCAGCCGTTGCCCAGCCCCGCGACATCGGTCGGAACGATGGCTCCCTCCGCCTCCATCTGCGCCAACAGACCCGTCAACGCCCGCGCCGGGAACGCCGACCAGTCGCGGAACTGCTCCGGCGTCGCGAAGACGTGGGCGCG
>VGLH01000019.1 GCA_016866785.1 Candidatus Poribacteria bacterium | reverse complement strand
GACGCCCCAGTGCTCGACCGTGAAGTCGGGTATCGGCGTGGTCGTGTGATCGAGCAGCAACTGCTCGGCGCCACGCGCCAGCCGATCCGCCATGATGGCGACCGCGACGCGCGACTGGTCGCAGGCGATCCAGCGTCGTCCGAACCGTTGCGCGACAGCGGGTGTTGTACCCCCCCCCCGCAAAAAAGTCAGCGACGACGCCACCTTCCGGGCAGCTTGCTTTCACTACTCTTTCAACAAGCGCTTCGGGCTTTTGAGTTGGGTATCCAATACGCTCCTTGGACGTCGGTATCTGTTGGAACGACATTATGTCGCTCCAGACATCTCCTATCGCCTTTCCCTGTTCGATGACTTCATCGAGATACCTACGATTCCCTCGTCCGTCAAAGAATCGCCGTCCGTCCTTATCAATTTTGTTGAATCGTGCGCTGTATTCAGCTCGGTGCTCCGTGCTTTGCTTGTTAAATATGAAATCCTTCCCTTTCGTATAAAAAAGCAAAGTGTCGTGTCCGCGGATCCAATTGTTCGCGCGGGTCTTGAATCTCGACAGTACGCTGATGTCCCAGACAATTTCCCGCTGAAAGTTCTCGAATCCGAATAATTTGTCCATCTCAACTTTGACGTATGGGGCCCCGTGCCAGTCGAGATGAACGTAAATGCTCCCCGTCTTCTTGAGCAATCGCTTCATCTCGTAGAGCCGGGCATTCAACCAGATGAGATAACCCGGCATCCCGCCTTCCCAGATGTCGGAGAACGAGCGCAGTTCGTTCTGGTCGCCGAAGATGACGTTGTACTGCCGACCGGAGAAGAACGGCGGGTCAATGTAGATGAGGTCAATGCTCTCGTTCGGTAGTTGGCGCATGACGTGCAGGTTGTCGCCCCAGAACAAACGGTTCGGTTCCAGCGCGGGATTGCCGAACGAGACGCGCTCGACGACCTGAAACGGCAACATGACTTGCGGGAAGAGTTTGCGAAACTTTAGGCGTCGGTCCCAACCCAGCGGTTCCTTCTCGACCGGCACGCTACCGAACCGCACCGGCGGTCGCCAGAATTCCTCTTGTTGGGGCAGCGCGTCCGAGCGTTCGTCGCTGTCGTCTGCTTCTGCCGGCGCGACAAAATCGCCCTTGAGGGGACCGGACGTCGTGCGCGGTCGGTTGTCGAGATCGGGGTTCCTCTCATCGCTCATCGGGTTTCTCCGTTCCAGAGAGCGCAGCAGCCGGACCGAGGCGGCTTGCCACTACGTTGGGCAAATGCGCACTGGCGCTGGTCTGTCTCCCGCGAGATCACCTAGCCCACTCGCCTACGACGCTGTCACGACGACAGCAACGGATCGTCCTCATAAGCCGATCCGAGATGGCACAGGCGGTTCAGCGTCTCGGCGAAGAGCTCGTAGAGCGCCAGCAGCCGCATCGGGCGGCGGACGATCCCGACGACCTCCAGGAAGAGCTCGTCCGTGTCTTCGCCGTGATCTTGTCGCCGCCCCAGACGCTGCCGCCCGACTCGAACTCCGCGCCGATGTCCTTGGCGAACTGCTTCCAGACCTGCTCCTGGCTCAATCGGAAGATCGGTCTGCGCTCAGCCATTGACCGACATCTCCTTTGTGTGCCGCCGCGATTCCGCCCTGCGCTATTCTAACACGAACCGGTCGCGAGACGCTGCCAGCGGGAGAGCCCGACCACTAGCTTCCGGTTGGGACGCGGAAGTAGGCGTTCGTCAGGCGTTCAGCAAGCGCACCGACGACCGGCGCTCGAAACAGCCAGCGACGAAGCGTCTGACGGCGGCTCAGTTTGTAGCGAAAGACGACGTCGAACGTGCACGAGTCGTCCGTGACCCATCCCTGGTCTTGGAGCTCAATGCGGAGCCACGCGCCTTCGCGCGCGATGACCTCATAGGGTGGCGACGGCTGCGTGAACGCCATCGGGGGTTCCGCCTTGGAGATGCCCTTGCCCTCGCGGTCGATGATGTAGTCCGTCGCCGCGAACGCGTTCCAAGCCGTCTGTGGAACCGTGAACGTCCGGTGGTCGCCGTTGGGAGCCTCGGCGTTGATTTCGTGCTGCCGGGACCCGTCCGTAGTCTCCTGCACACGCTTGGTGACGATCCTTCCCTCCCAGCGCACGAGGGCTTCGTCGGCGTAGGGCGTGCGGCGCACGGGCACGTTGGCGGGCATCAGCGCGCGGTCGGCGACCTCGCCCTCGTCGACGGAAATGGCGCGATCCGCAGGAACCCATCCCTCGACCGGCGAGCGGATCTCGACCTTGACCCACTCTCCAGCGCGTCGCATCACGGGTTTCGACATGCCCTGCGAGGTGTACGCGATGATGCGCGAATCGGACGCCGGGAACCGTCGCAGCCCGATGCGGTCATCGAAGCGCGCGACCGCTGTGGCGACGTCGGTCGACGCGACCGTCGCGGGCTGGTCGGCGGATACGTCGAACGGCAGAGGTTCCTCCAGTCGGAGGGCGTGATGATCCGCGTCCCATCCGATGACACGCGTCGTGTGCAACCCGGCGGCTGTCTGGACGATGGCGCGCGCTCCGGGGAACCTGGGTCCGAAGGCTCCAGCGACGGTCGCATCGCGCACGGGCACTGACGCGGAACCTGTCGGGGCGGAACCCACGGATTCGGTGACCGGGACGGGGTCCACCGTCAGCACGTAGTAGGCGAGCCAGAGGAGGAGCGCAACCGGGGCGAGCAGACTGACGGCGCAGCCCCGCGCGCGGGAGCGGTGGTCACGGACGCTCGCGCGTAAGGAGGATGACTTCAATGCGGCGGTTCTTCGCGTTCGTTGGTGGGATGTCGGGAATCGTCTGCGTGTCGCCGTACCCCTCGGAACTCACTTGCGCGGAGGGCGTCGCCAGCGCCTCGGTCAGATGTCGCGCGAGGGTCGCCGCACGCGCCTTCGAGAGCCGCAGGTTCGTGTCAGCGTTCCCGGATCGGTCCGTGTGCCCCTCGACGGCGATCCCATACCGCGCCGCGTAGGGACGCACGACCTGGACGATCTTCGTCACGACCGGCAAGTACTCCTTGCTCAGATCGCTCCGGCTCACGGGGAAGGCGTCTCCGGTGACCCGCAGGACGACTCCCCTCCCCGTAGCGAACGCTTGGACGTTCTCGATCCCCTTCGCCTGGTTCAGCACGTCACTCTCCGCCGCTTGACCGTCCTTGACGTACTGGATGGCTTCCTGGATGAGAGCCTCGGCGCGCTCCGCGTTGACGAGGGCGAGGTCCACCTTGTCTTCCGAAATCAGCTTGTCTGCTAGGCGCACCAAGCCGTCAACGGATTCGAGCTGCCTCGCGGACACGGATCGCGTGAAGTCGTCCATGCCGTCTTTCCCACGCTGGACTCGCAGGATCGTGTCTTTGACCTGTGCGATCCGCTCTTCCTTCTTTCGCTGCAGCTTGATCTGCTCGGCCCTTGCCGTGGCGGTCACGCGCGCCTGTTCCGCCGACGCCTGCGCTTGGATGGCTGCCTGTGAGGCATCCGAGAACGCTTCCGTCTCCATCATTCGAGTGGCGCGCTGATGGGCAGCGGCGGCTTCGTCGAGCGCCTGCTTCGCGTGGAGGGGAGCCCCCGCCTTACGAGCCATCTCGATGAGCAGCGCCGCCTTGCCGATCTCGCTCGCGGCGTTCGTCGCGCCGTTGATCCGCGACTGCGCCTGCTGGCGTCGAGCGGCGTCTCGCTTGGTCATCGCGGTGAGGCGAGTCTCGTCGCCAACACGGTAGGCGTCCATCGCTTTCAGCCGCGCGGCACGATAGTCCCCTTCGCCATGGAGGCGCTTCGCCTCTTGGACCAGGTGCGTTGTCTCCGTGTGTCCCTGTAGGTCGTAGACGGCGGCTTCGGTTTCCGTGGCGAGGCTCAGCATGAACTCGGCTTTGTCGATCTCGGCTTCGGACCGGGACTTCGCGATGGCGATCGCGGAATCGGTCGAGGTCGCTTGAGCGTTCTCGTTGGCAGCTTCGGCTTCAGCGCGGGCGGCGCGGGCGTCCTGCTCAGCGCGCTGGCGATAGGTGATGGCGATCTGCCGTTCGGTATCTGCCGTCTCGACCCGGAGTGAGGCTTCTTCCAGCCGCGCTTCGAGGAAGCCTTGTAGCGCGAGATCGACGCGCTGGCGTACCTTCTGCTCTTCCGCCTTCGCGCGGGCGACATCGCTCTGATGGCGCGTACGCAGAGCGAGGTAATAGCTCTCGCGCTGGTTGCCATCCTGCTGCTGCCGCACGGCTTCGGCAAGGAGTCGTTCCGCTTGCCGATAGTCCTGGCGGGCAAGCTCGGCGGCGTCGACGTTCCCGGCTGCGACAAAGGCGGATTGCGCGTCGTCGAGCGCCTGCTGCACGACGAGCGGCTTGATCGAGGAGCCGCATCCGGCTACGACCCACACACACGTCAGGACGCCCAGGAGCCAATCCGCGACGTAGGGTCGATTCCCCTTCCCCCTGCGGAGCCGGGCGCGGCGCGCTTCTGTGCGCGTCTCTGGCATCATGGCGTCAGCTCGGCGAGTTCCGCCTGAGCCTGCTGAAGCCGTTCGCGCTGCGCTTCAGCGGCGTTCGAGATCGCGTCGAGCGCGGACTCGGCGGCAACGGCGTCTCGCTCGGACAGATTGCGTCGCGCCACGGCGCGCGCGTACTCGATGCGGAGCAGGACGATCTCGGAAAGGTCGGCGGCGTCGTCTGGGCGCTTCTTCGATAGGCCTCGCTCGGCGCGATCGAGCAGCTCTTTGGCGTCTCGGACTTCCGCCTCGATGGTTTCGACGCCGGGCGCGCTTCGGAGCGCCTCGAACTCGGCGCGCGCATCGTAGATGCGGTACCAGTTCGCTTCCCGCGCAGCACATCCTGCGAACACAAGGGCGCACAGGACGACCCGAATCGGTGCCCGGCTCATGGATCACTCACCCAATGGTGTGCCGTGACGGCAATGGACGGCACGGATTCTAATGGAGAACCCCATCGGCGGCAAGCCGCAGACAGCGACGAAGCCCCCTCCGTACGACGGAGAGGGCTTTCCGCCGAACCGTCCGTGCTATCGCTGGCGCGGCTTGCCCAGCGCCAGCACATAGTCGCGCAGGGCGTTCATCTGCGTATCGACGTTGCCGTCGGCGTACTGCGGATAGATCGCCGAGCCGCCCATATCCCATGGGAAGTAGGGCATGCCGTTCCCGGGCCAGAAGGCTTCGGGATTGGCGATCCACTCCTTGACCCATGTCGGCTTGAGACGCGCCGTCGAGACGAGATCGGGCGCTCGGTTCTCAGGCTTGGGAGCCGTCGACGGATGGCACGCGCCCGACGCGCAGCGGGCTTCGTTGAGGAACATCGTTTTGCCCATGGCGACCAAATCAGCCTGCGGCGACGGGATGATCGACTCGTAGGGGTACGGCTCGTCCACGAGCGCCATCAGGTAGGCGACGATGTCGGAAACCTCGCTGTCCGTCAAGTGGTAGAGCGGCATGCGGCTCTGCCCCTGCATGAACAGATACTGCCGCACCGGATAGGGACGCTTGATGAAGTCGAAGAGCCACTCCGGTCGGAACCGTTTCCCGGCGAACGTCAGCACGGGCCCGTGCTGGACTTGGACGCGATGTCCGTTAGCCTCGTACATGTACCCGCCGCGCATGAACGACAGAGGGCTCCCAACACTGTGGAACCCGACGAACGTGCCGCTCGGGTTGCGCAGTTCCAGCGCCTCCGCGGGAAGGCTGATCTGCGACTTCTGGACATCCTCGTTTGGACGCGCTGGATCATAGGACATCCGCACGTTCGTCATCGCGCCGAAGGGCGACACGGGAACCGCCCATCCACCTCGGACATCGTCGTCCGTGCCGAGGATGCCGTCGGGACCCGGGACCGCCGGCAGCAGCGGGTCATCGAGGACGTGCTTGCCGATCTCCCAGCCCTTGATCAGGCGTCCGTCGACGGTTGCGATGGATTCCTCGACGACGTGACACCCGACGCAGTTGTACCGCGTGACGAGCATCCTGCCGCGTTCGATGCGCTTCTCGCGCGTTGTGAGGTGGTCGCGATACGCCTCCGGGACATGCGACCCGCCCTTGAAGCTTTTGAGGAGCACGAGCAGCGCAGCCGCTTCGTCGTCGGACAGATAGAAGTTCGGCATGTTCTGCGCGATGGAGTTGACCTCCGTCGCGTAGAGGTTCGGCTCCTTGATCTTGTTGAACGCCCAGTCGTGCCAGGTGTTCTCGACCTTCGTGACGCTCCGCGGCATGTCGGCGGCGATGGAGACTTCCGTCAGGTCCTCGCCCTTCTTGTAGAAGAATCCCTTTGCCGCGTTCGGATCCGCCTGGTTCGCCACGGTGCGCACGACGATGGAGCCGTCTTCGTTCTCGCGCAGGAGCTCGCCCCACAGGAGGGCGTTGCGGTCACCGAAGTAGGCGATTTCGCGGTGCTTCGCGAATCCGAAGTCGAGCACTTCGGGCTTCTTGATGCCGAAATCGGTGAGCTCCGGTCCGATCTGCTGCCCCAGCCATGCGGCTCCGCCGACCTTGCGCGTGCCTCCCGATCCGTCCGGCATGTCCGCCTCGAAGTAGTGGCAGCCGACACAGCCCTTGCCAGAGGGTCCGAAGATGCGTTCGCCCTGCTCGATGAGCTTCGGCGTGATCTCGAAGGACTCGCTGCTCCGCATCCATGACGTGTCGTTCTGCGCCAGCAGGTAGTCGGTGATCGCTCGAATCTGGTCACGCCGCTCCGTCGGAGAGACGTTGTCGAACATCGCGGGCATGATCGTCTTCGGGTCGTACGTGCGCGGGTTCTCCAGCCACTGCTCGAGGAACTTTCGGCTCAGCTTGGAGCCCGCCATCGACAGGTTGGGTCCGAACGTGTTCCCGCGCATGGTGCCCGTCTGCGAATCGCGGATCTGGTGGCACGCGAGGCAACCCGTGTTGACGACGAGGAGCTCGCCCTTGCGCACGTTGTCCGGGTTGATCGGCACATCCGCCGAGGAGGTCGCCGATGTGTCCGCCACCAACTGGAAACCCCCGGCTTCGCCCGCTGAAGCCAACGGCGACGAGGACATGCTCGACCCCCAGCCGGTCGGAGCCAAGAGGAACGCGGTCAGCGCCTTGGCTTCGGCGTCGGACAACCGATAGCTGGGCATCCGCGTGTCATGCAGGTAGCTCCGGGGGTTCTTGAGCCAGTTGACCATCCACTGCTGCCCGGTCTTCTCATTCAGCTTCCAGCCGATGCCGCGATTCGGAACGCCGGGCGGAGATTGGGAAGCGGCGGCGAGGCGCGCGTCCCACGTGAGCGACGGGCCCACTTGGGCTCGGCGGTACTCGACGTAGTCGACCTGCGGATCGTAGAGGAGTCGCTCGTAGTCGGCGACGAGATGGCATCCGCCGCAGCCCAGCTTCTCGAACAGCCGCTTCGCCTTGGAGAGCGTGGGCGCGTAGTCGAGCTCCAGCGCCTCGTTGTGGCACGAACGACACTTCGCTTCCGCGAAGCTGCCCAAGGGCTCGCCATTGACCTTCGGGTGGAAGTGCGACGTGCGGCGATAGCTCCAGTCGGTGTCGAGCGATGCCTCATGCCGCACGACCACCGAGACAGGAACGTGCAGGTAGCGCGCGATCTCGGCGAGCGCCTGCTGAGGCAGAACCGCCTTGGCGGCTTCGATGGCTCCGTCCAGCTTGGACGCGTTCGACAGGACGGGCGCTTCCCAGTAGAACATGGGTGAGCTCGGGCTGTCCGGATTCTCCCGGAAGTCGCACCCGGCGTCGGTCCAGGTCAAGGCTCGTCCCTGACCGTCGTGGCAGGTGATGCAGGCGAACTTCTCGTTGGGGTGCGCGGTGAAAAGCGCTTCCCGATGCGGATGCGATTGGTAGAGCTTCGGATATGCCTGTAGGACTTCGATGACCGCGCCGCCGGTGAGTTGTGCCTGAGCGAACTCCGTATCCCACCGCACGGTCCAGCCTGAGACGCGGAACCCCTGCTCCGGGTAGACGCGAACTCCGTTGATGTAGACGAGCGGCTCGCTCCACAGCTTGCCCTTCTGGGCGGGACGGCTCAGGACGAGCTCGCTCAGATCGCCGACGACGCGCGCGGGATTCGGCGTGAAGGTTCCAAGGCGGTCCGGGACGGGCGTCGCCTTGACGAGAGCCCCGGTGTCGAGCACGGACGCCGCGTCGCTGATCCACATGTCGTAGCCGTCCTTGTCGGCGACGATGTGGCAAGTGGCGCAGCGATCGACGTTGTTCGTCTCGTGGGCGACCTCGCCGAGGATGACCTGCCGGATCTGGGGGCGCTTCGCCTCCTTGAACTGCGTCAGGAGCCCGATCAGGTTGTACTGGACGAGCCCAAGCTGGTCGCGCGCGGCATCCAGGTCCTTGGCGAGTGCGATGACTTCGCCGGAATAGCCCTGAAGTCCTTCTTGCTCCTTGCGCGTCTGTGCGGCTCCCTTCGCCTTCTGGAAGTCGGCGAGCCATAGGCGCATCGTATCGGTGGCACCGCGCAACGCGGCGATGGCGGCATCCCGTCCCTGGATGCGCTCGTTCATGAACCGGTCGGCGCGTTCGAAGCGGCGTTTCTCCGACTCGGCATCGCGGTCGGTCGAGTATTCGTAGTACTCGGCGTCACGGCGCGCGCTCTGAATGCGCAGCTTGCCGTCTTCCTCGTGGTACATGCGTTCGAGGTCGGCGAGTGTCAGCTCGTTATGCCAGAAAGCGTCCGTGAATCCCCGGTCGACGACTTCGTGGGCGACCTTCCCGCCGCCTTCGGTGATGTCGATCTTAGCCCACGCCGCGTTGAACGCCTCGACGCTTCCGTAGGTCGATACCATCGTCTCTCGGACGAGGGCGTCGATTTCGCGAGGCGACAGGGACGTATCGAGCGCAACGATCTGGTCGATATCGCCCGGATCGACGCCCAGCGACTCCAGCTCCGCTTCCAGGTCATCGATGGCGGCTTTGAGCCGGACGCGCTCCAGCTCGTAGAAGTCGGACTGGTACTTCTTCCACGGTCTTCGGGTCTGGAACTCGTTGAACGTGACCCACCCCGCCACCAACAGGGAGACGACGCCCAGCAGAAAAAAGAACCCCGAGTAGGATTTCTGCTCAACGGGCGTCTCGTCGGGCCGGTATCGCATGACGCGCTATCTCCTCACGCACGCAGAAAGGGCGAGCTTCGGCATATCGAAGTAGTCCGAACGCAATCGTATCACGACTTCGCGTCGAGGTCTTGTGGGAATCGTGTCGGGCAAGGGCTGTTCGATTTTCGATGGGAAGTAAGTTGGGTCTGGCAGGTCTGCATCTGACCTCATCCACTGAATATGGGGTCGGACGAGTTGCCTCCACCGGTGAAGTGCCGTGTATGTATCGGATGCGATGCCTCCTCTCGGAACGCGACGATCCCAACGAAGCCCATACGATCAGGTGCTGTCCTATCCCATGCGATGGCGTCAGTTCGTTCGCCTTGCTTTGCGCGGTGCGGAACGCTATAATAGTGGCGGTTTTCAGCCACAAGGAAAGCCGTCTCAGTCACCATCCCGCAACGCGTGAACGTCTTCTCCACCAACCACGCGGACCGGAAGGAGAATACAGCCAATGCGCAAGAGTATCCTTTGTGCCATTCTCGGATCGGCGGTTCTTGTCGGCGCGGCTTCTGCCAAGCCGATCGGCGACATCGGCATCTACATCGCCCATGTCGGCTGGATCGGAGCGGGAACCGCCCAGGCAGGCGCTGATGCTATCGTCAAGAACCAGAAACTCGCTCCGAGCGCTGAGATCGTCGCTGCCAAGGATATCCAGGGCTGGGTCGAGAAGCGCTCCGGCAACGGCAAGGTCAACGTCATCATCACATTCGGCGGGTTCCCCGGCTCCCTCTACAAGTCCGGGAACGCCCAACCGGACGGCAGCCTCGCCGAGAAGTGGCTCGACGACGGCAACATGTTCCTGAACACCGCCGACTACATCTTCTACTACTCCGACGGCGTTCAGAACGGCGACGTCGGTCTCAAGAGCATCACTGACAGCAACTTCGACCAGTGGACTGACGGCAACGCGAACAAGCCGACCAAGGACGGCGCGAAGTACACGCCGAGCCTCAAGGCGTTCTCCGCTCCGCGCTCCTTCAAGAAGAGCCAGATCGATAACGACAAGAACTGGGAGATCGAGGTCATTCTCGCCGACAACGGAGCCGACTTCCTCGATCCCGTCGTCATCAAGCACACCAAGACGGGCGGACGCGTGGCGATCGCGATCCAGGTCTCCGACGATGGCCAGCCCCGCGGCGCCGTCCTGACCGAGATGCTCAACAACTGGCTCAAGGAGGCCGTGACGCCGGAAGCCGTGCAGCCGCAGGGCAAGGCGTCCGTCGCTTGGGGTCAGATCAAGACGAGTGTCCGCTAGCAGCAACCGCCGCTGGAGCCCCCGGTTCCGGCGGCATTGACATCAGGCGCGCGAGCCTGACATACTCCACCCAAACCGAGTTCGCGGAACTCGGCGCGTCTCACACCAACGAGGAGAACGGGCAATGCTTCGCAAGATGACCGGCGTGACGAGCGCCCTCCTGCTCGGCGCCGCTCTGACCGCTTCGGCTGCCACGCTCGGCGATATCGCCCTCTACAACGACAACGTCGGCTGGATCGCCAAGGCGAAAGCCGTGGAGATCGGCGACGCCCTCAAGAAGGACGTCAAGGTCGGTGCCAGCATCAAGAACTACGATGTGAAGGCGCTCGCCGACTTCGCCAAGGCTCGCACGAACAACGGCAAGATCGACATCATCGTCCTCTTCGGCGACATCGCTGAGACCATCTACACGCCCGGCAACGCCCAGAAGGACGACTCGATCGTCGAAGGGTTCATCAACGGCGGGAACATGGTTCTCAACACCGCCGACTACATCTTCTACGTGAACCAGGGCGCCGGCTCCAACGGCGATGTCGGGCTCAAGACGATCACCAACTCCAACTTCGACCTCTGGACGGACGGGAACAAGTCGATCCCGACCGCCGACGGGAAGAAGTACCTGCCCAGCCTCAAGGAGTTCAAGGCTCCTCGTTCCTTCAAGAAGGCGCAGGTCGACGGCGACGCGAACTGGAAGGTCGAGATGGCATTCGGCACCAGCGCCGATGGCGGGAACATGGACCCGGTCATCATCAAGCACACCAAGACCGGCGGACGCGTCGGGATCGTCATTCAGGTCGCCGACGACGCCCAGCCGCGCGCTGCCGTCATGACCGAGCTCTTCAACAACTGGGTCATCACGCTGGGCTCCTCGACCGCCGTTGAGCCGGCCGCCAAGCTCACCACCTCCTGGGCATCCCTGAAGTCCTTCTAGGACTCCGACGCCCAGAGAGAACGAACTAGGAAAGCCCCGTCGCGCGTCACGTGCGGCGGGGCTTTCATCTGCCGATCCGCGGGCGTCGATGCCTGTCGCCACCAACGAACGCGCTCACACGCGGCAGGTGACGTATGACCGAAAAAAGATGTCGGATTCTGGATGGTATTCGCGTCTATTAAGTGCGCGAGGCTCGCAGGTGATGTCGGTCCCGGCTTGAGGGTCCGTCGTTGTCGCCCACTTCGCTCAAACGGCTAGGGTCTCGATCCAGAGACATCGTCTTTTCGTCACGTTGCGTGGCACAGATTCACGACGTGGGGGGTCGCGCCCTCACCGTGAGTCCGCCAACAGCGGACTCGACGTTCGATCCTTGCGCGTCCATCGCTTCTGCCAAAGCGATGGACGCGCGTTTGCGTTCAGCGAGTGCCGATGTTGCAGTCTTACAGGCTCAGCACGAAGGCGTCGAGGAGGCTCTCGTCCGCCGCAGAATCGTCGAACATGGGGTCGTCGGAGTCGTCCGGGCGCCAATCCGGGCGCACGTACCGCCGGATCTGCTTCTCCAAGCGCGCCTCAACTCGGAAACCCAGCCCTTCCAGTGCCGCGACCTTCGCGTGCGAAGTCTCGTCCGCGTAGCACTGCACCTTGCCGCTCGGATGATCGAGCGACGTCCAGAGGGCTTTCGCATCGTCCCAGAAGTTCGGGTGGCAGTGGAGGTCGAGCAGTGACACGTCACGCCAGAGCGGATGAACTCCCACGGTGGCGAACCCGACGCGTCGTCCGTCGGTCGTGACCAGCATGCGCCCCTGGAGTCCCTCCTGCTCGATCTGTCGCAACAGCGACAGATAGCCGCCTTCGAAGTTGACCGGACCCATCAGCCGATGGCGCACCGACCGCAGCCAGTCGCCGCCGATTCGCCCGGTGATCGCCGTCATGGGGCCCCAGTCCGACCACCGCATCGGACGGGCGGCGGCGTCTCGACGGGCGAAGTGCTGCGCGTCGAAGTCGGCTGAGGCGAAGTATCGCATGAATCCTGATCGCGGGTAGACGCTCTTGAAGCCGTTTCTGCGGTAGATGTGGTACGCCGCCGAGTCGAAACCGGTTCCCAGGTGGAGCGCCTTCCCGCCGCGCGCGCGGAAGTCATCCATCTGGCGGCGCATGACGGCGTCACAGGCTCCCTTGCGGCGCTCGCCGGGCGTCGTGTAGACGTGTCCCAGAATGCCGACGCCACCGTGTTCAACGGTCATGATGTTCGTGATGATCCGCCCGTCGCGCTTGCCGACGTAGAAGTAGGTCTCCAGCTCGTCGAGGGGCCCCGCCAGAGAACGTCGGATGTGCGCATCGTAGGGAGGCGGCTTGTGGGCTAGGAAGGGCGTCACTTCGTCGATGTGGTCGGCGTCCGGTGCGACGATGACGCCGATCTCCAAGTCCTCATCGGTTCGGAGCCGTTCCGTCTCGAGAAGTCGGTACATGCGTTTGGGGTCGCCTCCCGATCCTGTGACGTGTCAGAACTCGACGATCTCTGTTTTCAGCGCGTCGAGGTCGATGAACGCGAGCGTCGCCTTGCCGGTGAGCCAGCCGCAGCCCTCGCCGGGGTTCACGATGAGACAGGGCTCCGTCCGAACATCGACGCGATGCGTGTGCCCATAGAGCACGATGTCGTAATCGCCGCTGCGCGCCAGCGAATCGACGAGAATCTCTTTGTGCGTCAGCAGAATACGTCTGCCGCCGAACTCGAAGGCATGCGGGTCTTCGTGGATGACGCCGACGTGCTCGTAGAGTCGACGCAGGCCGAAGCGCTCTCCGTCGTTGTTGCCGAAGATGCCGACGAACGGAAGCCCGGCATCGGTGACCGGCTTGAAGTACCGCGCGGTGAACGGCGAGATGAAGTCGCCGGCATGGACGACGAGGTCGGGACGGCGCGTCGCCAGCAGCGCAACGCCCTGCTCCAGCTTGTCGAGCCGGTCGTGCGTGTCCGAGATCAGTCCGAGGACCATCGCTCAAGGGTCTCCTTCTCGTCTGCCATCCACGGGGCACGGTGTCCTGAGCTGTTGTTTCGGAGACACGATGGCGTTCGTAGGGGCGACCCGACGGGTCGCCCACATCGCGAGACGGGCGACGCACCGCGTCGCCCCTACAATGTGGCTTCCCCTGCCATGCTGAGCCCTTCGGTTCCCCTCAGGGCAGGCTTCCCGAAGCATCGTCTGGAGCGACCAGATTCCTGGCTCAAGACTTCCAGCTATCGCGAGATTCTTCGCCTTCGGCTCAGAATGACAGAGGCTCATCGCCCTGTCGGGACAGCGCCGGGCTTCTCGGCGACGAAGCACAGATAGGGGGAGTAGCGTGGCGCGATGCGGGACAGGAGCCTCCCTCGCCACCCGAACCCGTCGGCGATCTTCACGATGCGCCAACCGGCGCGTCGGAAGTATCGCTCCAGATCGACGGGGTTCGCCAGATAGGCGCTGTCGGAGTCGCCGCCGATGGCTTGGTCGTCCAGATCGGGATCGCGGTAGAGGAATTGGACTTCTCGCCGCCGTTTCTTGCGTTCCAGCGTGGCAGCGTTGCGAAACGCGAGGCGCAGACCATCCAGCGCGCTGCGCGACCAGACGCCCTCGCTCCGCCCACCCAGTAGGAACCGAACGGCCTCGCGCATCGGCACGACGGGTGAGCAAAGATTGGGTCCCAAGACCAGTACCCGTCCTCCGGGAGCCGTCACGCGCGACATCTCGTCGAGCGCGGCTTGGGCGTCGGGAACGTGCTCCAGGTATTCGTTGGAGCAGACGATATCGAACCGGCCGTCCGGGAAGGGCAGCACGAGGCCGTCACAGACGGTGTAGGAGAGGTTCTCGCGCCGCCACTCGCCGGCGTCTCGCAGGAAGAGAGGGGAGACGTCGGTGCCGACGACCCGGTACCCCGCCTCGGCGAACATCCTCGCGCCAACGCCGTTGCCACCGCCGATCTCCAGGAGCGAGCCCCGGTCGGGCGTCCAGCGTTTGACGAGCTCGACGTAGGGGGCTTGATAGGACTCGCCGTGAGCCTCCAGAAGGCCTCTGTAGACCTCCGACGACGAGTAGAAGGCGCGCATCGCCGCGCGCAGGTCCTTCGGGCGCTCCGACATGCGTTCCCTTGACGTCGCGCTACTGAATCTCCACCTTGGCAGCGATGCCGCTGCGCACGTGGTTCTGCATCGGCCGACCCCCGACATCGTTGTTCACGTGCGCCGTCGCCTCGATGGCGATGACGTTCTTGCCCACGACCAGACGGTCCCTCAGGCTGAACCGTTTGAGTTGCCGATCCATCATCTCGTAACCAGCCTGGCCCTGCTGCTGTTGGCGGTTCCGCATCGTCTGGCGGCGCTCGAACGGGGTCGAGCCGTAGATTGCCTCGTCGTCTTGATCCAGAACGTACCCGTTCAGATAGACCTGGAAGGATATCTTACCCGACGCGACGACCTCGACGTAGGGGTCCTTCAGGTCGGCGTTGAGCAGCTTGTTGTAGAACTCCCGGCGGAAGTGCACGACGCGCCGGTTGTCCGGCAGCGAGTTGTCCGCGCCGAACTCGAACCCCTCCTGCGGGTACCAGATCCAGTGCGCGCCGCTGACGCCGGCCGTGTCCTCTCCGCCGCCCGAGACGACTGCCCGCTTCCAGCTCGACGTGCCGTAGTTGGGACGCGCCCAACGTATCTGAACGTCCGAACGCGCAGCCGGACTCAATGAACTGCCCGACGCGAACGCGACCCACTTCCCGTCGGTCATGAACTGCATTTCCGATGTCGCGTCCACAGCCTCCTGGGCGCCGGCAGACGATCCGACTCGGGCACAGCCGGACGCCACGAGGGCGGTAACGAGGACGACGAAGCCCAGTTTCCAGGTCGCGTGCCTCATCAGGTTCTCCTTGCCGTGGTGAACCGCTCAGGTCGCCGTTCCGTCGCGGCTTCAACCAACCGAATCCGGGACCCTAGCGAGATAGACCTGAGCCGAACCGGTGCGATCCGATGTGAAGCTGACCCATCTCCCATCCGGGCTGAACGCCGGGTGCGGATGCGTCCACTGGGGCCCGTAGGTCTCAGCGGTGACGGTTCCGGCCTCGGGAGTGTCGTACCCCCACCGCGTGCCCTGCGACGTCGCCTCGGGATGGCACAGAACCGTCGTGCGGCCGTCGGTCGGATCGATGAGCAACAGGCCCACATCCGGCAGAACCGTGTCGGCGACGATCATGCCGCCGTCACGCCGCGATGACGCGTGCCAGGCGTTCTGCCGTGTGATCGTGCGCGCTGTGCCTCCGTTCCGGTCAATGGCGAGCAGTCCGTAGCCCCAGCGCGTGAAGATGACCGTGTCGCTCTGCCCCAGCCACGATTCGTGCGTGATCCACTGCGAGGTGTCGTGCAGGTAGAGCGGCCGATCCTTGATGCCCCGCGTCGTGGCGGTCCACATGCGTTGGTCGATGCCGCTCGAGTAGAGCACGCAGCCGGAATCCGCCGGGCAGAACTGCACATAGCCGACCTCGCGCGGCGGCTCGTAGAACACGGAATAGCCCATGCCGTCCGTGCGCACGGTCGCTAGCTCGGACGATCCGCCGCGCCGCACGACCGTCACGATCTGCGCGCCCGATGCGTCCAGCGAACACCCCCCGAGCGACGCATCGCCGAAGTCGGCGAGCACGGACACCCGCAGCGTGTCGAGCCGCACGGATCGAACCTGGTTCCCAGCAGTGAAATAGACGCGGGTTCCGTCCGGGCTGTTTACCGCTGAGAACGGGTTCAGGTCGCCGCCTTCGGTCAGTTGAACGATCTCGTCGGCGTCGAGGCTTGCCGCGAACAGGTTCCAGCCCCCGTCCCGGTCCGACACGAAGACGAAGCGCTCCCCGTCGGCCGTGACGCTGGGCTTCGTGAAGTAGAGTGTGTGGTGGATGGCGTCGGCTGACGTGAACCGCACCACCTCGACGCCGGTGCGGCCGTCGATGCTGGTGTGGCGCTCGCCCGTGAACCGTGCTCCGGTCGGCATGGGTCTCCTGCTCGCCTTCGATGCTATATGAGTTCTTCAGGCGCGTCGCCGAGCGTGAGGATCGCCTCGCCGCTGGCGACCGACGGGTAGATCGGCAGCGACCAGACGACGCCGCCGGACGGAGCCAGAATCGTCTCGACCGCCTGCCCGAACACGTTGCAGATCGTCGCGAGCTCGTCTCCCTGGTTCACGTGGTCGTAGAGGGCGACGCTGCATTCGACGAAGCCGCCGCGTTCCGCGCGCACGGTGACAAAGCGCCGCACGAGCCACTGCCGCGCCGGAGCCAGGACGGTTCCATCGACGAAGCCATAGTGGCAGAGCACGTTCCGAAGGCCCCGGAGCCCCTTCTGGATGCTCCCGCGATCCCAGCCGTGGCAGCCTCCGAGCTCCGGGTCGACGGTCGGAATCCCGCGATCCGGGGCCGCTTGAGCCAACTGCCCCGGAGGACCTGGCTCGTCGAGGATGTAGCCGATCCCGAAGACGCGCGCCAGTTCGAGGCAGGCGTCGTGCAGTGTGTGTTCTCGCGGAGTACGTACGCGCACCTCGTCGATCATCGGACGGACGCCGCCCTGGTGCAGGTCGATGCACAGGTCCGACGCGAGAACGGCATCATGGAAGAGCCGGTGTGCGAGGCGTTCGCTCGTGGAACCGTCGGGGCGTCCGGGGAAGCACCGGTTCAGCTTCTTGCCGTCGATGGGGCTGTAAGCCTGCCGTGCGTGGAACGCGTGGTAGTTCGCGATGGGGACGACGATGACCCCGCCGCGCAGCGACGACGGCTCGATCTCGCGCAACAGTCGATGGATCACGCCGAGACCGTTCAGCTCGTCGCCGTCGCTGACGGCTTGGACGTAGAGGACGGGACCGGCTTCCGCCCCGCGAAGCAGGACGACGGGAACGCCCACCGCCGAGCCGTCGCGCGCCTCTCCGGCGGACAGGAAGCCCGCGACGCGCTCTCCGGGCGCAGCGGACAGGGAACCAACGCGGAGGGATACGTGTGCGTCCAGCATGGCGGCTCGTGCTCAGCGGGTGCGTGGCTTGGCGCAGGTTCACGCTAGCATGCGCGGCTGTGGAGCGTCAACGCGCGCGGTCAGGAGCCTATGGGCGTGATGCCGAACTCGTTGCAGGCGTCGAGGATCGCCCGAAAGCTCTCGCGCCACCTGCCCTCCGGCACGTTCTCCGTGATGCCGATGACGAACCGGTCTCCTGGAGCTGCTTCTTCGAGGATGCGGATCGTGGCTTCTCGGATGGCTTGGGGTGTCCGAAGATGGACCGACGACGGGTAGTTGATGAAGAGCGTCTTACCGCGCCAGAGCCGACGCGCGTCGGCGACGCTCATGTCCGTATCGGGCGAGGGCGTAAAGGCTTCGATCCAGTCCAGCGGAGAGCTGCCGACCTCTTGCGCCCACAGCAGATTGTTGGCGTCGAGATGGCTCCCCAGCAGCTTGCCATGCTCGTGGAACACCCCACCGACCTCCTCCCAGTGGGGCAGCACGTAGTCGAGGAACCGTTCCTTGCCGAGCACTTCGGGGCAGTAGTTGCCCCCGCACTGGATCACCTTCGCCGGCGACCGCGCCACGATGGCGAACAGGTCGCGCTCGCTGCGAACCATCGCGTCGTGAAGCGCGATGATCTCGTCGCGCCGCTCTTCCCACTCGATCGCAAACGTCTCGATGCCCATATACTCGTACATGATCGTGTGGAGCGGCGATCCGGGAGCCGTCGTCTTGAAGAACGCGATCGGGCTGTTTTCGGCGAGCGCCTGCTCGAACGGGGCATAGTCCGCTTCGTAGCGGCGGTCCTCGACGATGAACAGCAGAACGGCGTAGTCCTCCGGTCGCTTGAAGGGCAACTCCGCCCGCCAGGATGTGTTCTCCGTACGGGGAGCTGGGATGCGCTGCGAGACGGACGACAGCTCGCCCACGGGAGTCTGGGTGATGCTGCGGTGGAACACGGCTCCATCGCGCTCGAAGCGCTCCGAGGCGTGTCGGACGTTCGGGCTGGCGGCCCGGTAGACCGAGCGCGCATCGAGGACGCCCATGCCGTCGCGGAGGAGGGCGTCTTCGTCTTCGCCGTGGGGAATGCGCCATCCCTTGAGCGCGAACGGCACGCAGTCGACGAGCTCTCCGTCGAAGATCGCTCGCAACTTCTCGGCAGCGGTCATGGGGCTTCCTTCGCGGTTCCGCCCTAGTTCGGGGCGAGCGTCGTGTGTCCTTCGCGTCGGTAGGCATGGATGGCGTCGAAGAGCGCGAGCGCGTTCTCAGGCGGCACGTCGGGCTTGATGTGGTGGTCGGGCCCGCAGATGTAGCCGCCCTGGGTTCCCAGAACGTCGATGCAGCGCCGCACTTCGTCGGCGACGCGCTCCGGCGTTGTGAAGGGCAGGTTCTGCGTGTTGATGCCGCCGAAGAAGGCGATGTCGGCTCCGTACTCGCGCTTGAGCCGTTCCGGCGTCATCGGCAAGGTGTGGAGCTGGACGGTCTCCCAGAGATCAGCGCCGATCTCGATCAGGTCGGGCAGGATGGCGGAGATGTCGCCGCAGGAGTGGAACCAGACGAGCTTGCCGCGCCGCTTGCCGATGTCGAACAGCTTGGCGAATCGGGGCTTCAGGAACCGCCGCCAGTGCGACGGCGAGATCATCAGTCCGCGCTGGGTGGCGAAGTCGTCGCCGAGGCAGAGGATCGGCATGTCGTCGCCGCAGGCATCCAGGATGCGCTCGCAGAACCCGGCGATGTGCTCGAAGACGCGTTCGAGCGCCGCCTCGAATAACGCGGGTTCGTGGAGCATCCGCGCCATCGCCTCTTCCATGCCGAACAGATCGCAGACCTGACAGAAGAGGGGCTTCCAGTAGGGCCCTCGCACGGCGCGGCTGTCACCGATGGACCGAGCGACCTCGGCGGAGCGGGAATAGTCGTAGTCGTCGGGGTTGGGGACGGGATGGCGCTCGATGTCCGCGATGGAGGCGGCGCTCGCGAGGGGGTTGTTGCGCCACGCGCCGTAGTCGCCGGTGGACGGCGTTCCCCATTCGGTGAACCCGAATCCGTCTTCCGGCGGCTTGACGACGCCGACGTAGGGCGCTGAGACGATGCGTCCGTCCAGTCCGAGCCGCTCGACGGCAGCTCCGGGTTCGACGCCCAGATGCGCCGCGATGGCAGGGACGTTCTCGATCGCGATGGCGTCAGCCGGGATGCGGTCGGGTATCTCGTGCCGGATGGCGGCTAGCTGGCGCTCTCGCGAAGTCATCTCATTCCCCACGGCGCACGCCACCTCACACGCAGGAATCGTGAACGAAGCGAGGCGCCGTGTAAAGGGCGATGCCGTCCCCTGCGGCGCGATCTGGTCTCGGTGCCAACGCTTGCGCTCTGAGCGGGAGACCGAGTACACATAGACACGGACCCCGACGAGAAGGTGCTGCCGTGACCGCCGACCGACCCACAACTGCCGAACACTTCTTCTTCGACAACAACGGCTATCTGGTTCTCGACGAGTTCCTGCCGGAGCCGCTCGTAGCTGAGCTCCTAGAGGCGGTTCTTGCCGCGCGCGACCGGAGGCGGCAGCTTCAGCTAGCCGGCACGCCCCACACGGGCATGACGCACGTCGCCGGCGACAGCACGCGCATCTTCTACATCCTCGACGACGATCCGCGCCTCCTCGACATGCTCGACTATGCGCCGGTCATGCCCTATATCACCGGTCTGCTGAACGCCAAGCCGCACCATCACGCTTCGGACGCGATCATCGAGTACCCCCAGCCGGGGCGTGGCATGGGATGGCATCTCGACGGTCACGACAACGGCTACCGGCTTTTCGGAGCGCCGATCCCGTTGCTGCAGCTCAAGATCGGGTACTACTTGAGCGACATGGCGGAGCCCGGGACGGGCAACCTGTGCGTCGTTCCCGGCAGCCACAAGACGGCGCTGCCGCCCGATGCCTCCGACCTGCACCGGACGGGGCTCTTCGAAGGAGCCGTTCAGGTCTGCGGCAAGCCAGGCACGGCGATCCTGTTCCACAACGCCTTGTGGCACTCTTCGGGACCCTGGACACGGACGGGCGGCGCGCGCATCATGCTCTACTACGCCTACGAACACCCCTGGATGATGGCGTCGGCGGAACACTGGGGCTATCCACCCGCGTTCTACAACGGACTGTCCGTCGAGCGCCGAAGCCTCTTTCACGGATTCGTGTTCGATCCGCCGGAGAAGCGCTGGGGCTAAGTTCCCGGCGCGGCGATAGGGAGATACCCATGGACAAGGTTCTGCTGGTCATCGGCGACGCCGCCGAGGCGACCGACACGCTCTACCCCTACTTCCGCGTGCAGGAGGACGGCTACGAGTGCGTTCTCGCGGCGCCGAAGAAACGGACGTATCAGCTCGTCATTCACGATCCGAACCCCACGTGGGATATCACCGTCGAGAGCATCGGCTACAAGCTCGCCAGCGACATCGCGTTCGGCGACGTGAACCCGAACGAGTACCTCGGGCTCCTCATCACCGGCGGGCGGGCGCCGGAATACCTGCGCTACGATGCCGACCTCATGGCGATCACACGGCACTTCGACCAGACGAACAAGCCCATCGGGTGCGTGTGCCACGGTATCGAGATCGTCGCGGCGGCGGATATCATCCGAGGCAAGCGCGTCACGACGGTCGCCAAGTGCCGCTACGACGCCGAGTTCTCCGGCGCGACCTACCTGAACCAGCCGGTCGTCACCGATGGGAACCTGGTCACGGCTCGGACATTCTGGGACAATGCGCCCTGGATGCGCGAGTTCATGCGACGCCTGAACGCCGCGCGCGACTACATCCGGCGGAAGGATATCGAACTGGACGGGTTCGATGCTTCCTCGAAGGACGTCGCGGAGCTTGCGCGGCAGATGGCAGAGGACTTCGGCAACCTGTTCGCCCGCGACTGACCCGTTCCGGAGCGACGATGCGATCCGCATCCGAACACTCCCAGATACTTCGCGTCATCGGCGAGCGCTCCGAGAGGACGCTCGACACGGTCGCCGTCGAAGAACCTCTCGAAATCCGCATCCGGCATCGGGAGCGCGTGAGCACGCTCCTGGCGACGATGCGCACGCCGGGCAACGACGACGAGCTCGCCGCCGGTCTGCTCTTCGGCGAGCGCATCATCCGGTCGCGCGACGACGTCCTCGACATCAGCCACTCGACGGATCGCCGACTTCCCAAGGAACTGCGGGCGAACGCCATCGTCGTCACGCTGCCCGACGACCATTCCGGCGTCGGGCGAGAGCACAAGCGGACGCTCATGGTGAACACCTCGTGCGGCGTCTGCGGCCGCACGTCCATCGAAGGCATTCACAACATCGGATTCCCGGAGCTCGCGTCGGACTGGAAGGTTTCACCGACGGTGCTCGGACGGATGCCCGACGTGCTTCGGACGGCGCAGGCAGGATTCGACCGCACGGGAGCCGTCCATGCGGCGGGGCTGTTCGACCTCGAGGGGAACCTGCTGTCGCTCCGCGAGGACATCGGGCGGCACAACGCCGTCGACAAGCTCGTGGGGCGCGAGTGGATCGACGAGCGAACGCCGCTGGACAAGCGGATCGTCCTCGTCAGCGGGCGGTCGAGCTTCGAGATCGTCCAGAAATGCCTGACAGCGGCAGTTCCGCTGCTGGCGTCCGTCGGGGCTCCGTCGAGCCTCGCCGTGGACCTCGCGCTGGAGAGCGGCATGACGCTCGTCGGGTTCCTGCGCGATGGACGGATGAATGTCTACTCCGCGCCGGAGCGGATCGTCGTCTGACCTAGCATCTCTCGGACGGCTCGATACACGTCATCCACGGTCAGGGCACGAGGGTCGGATGCGCTCAGGAACCGGGCGCAGGAACCTCGGGGCCCGAAGCGCGTCGGGTCGCTGGCGAAGAAGAGCCCCAACGTCGGTGTTCCCAACGCCGCCGCCAAGTGCATCGGCGCCGAGTCATTCCCGACGAACGCCGCGCAGCTCGACAGAAGCCGCGCCGTCAGCGCCAGGCTCGTCTTGCCCGTCAGGTCGTGCGCCGAGCCGGTGATGTCGCGCAGCACTTCGGCGGACATCGCCTCCTCTGCCGCCGTTCCCAGCAGCAGAACGCGCATCCCGTCCTGAATCAGACGGTTCGCCAACCCGGCGTACCTTCGGGGAACCCACCGCTTCTCGGGAACCGGCGAACCGACGTGCATCGCGACGATGGGCAGGTCGGTCGGCACGCCGAATCGGGCTAACGCTTCCGAGGCGGGTTCTGTGTCATCCGGGATGAAGAACTGCGGCTCGCGCGTGCGGACGGTGATCCCCGCCGACTCAAGCAGCGACAGCATGATGTCGGCTTCGTGAATCGGCTTGGGTCGTCGGCGTAGCGCTGCGTCGACGCGCACCGCCCCCCGGTCGAGCCAGAAGCCCTTGGCGAGCAGCAGGCACGACCCGGTTCCTCTGAGCGTGATGACGATGTCGTGCGAGCCTCTCAGCGCCAAGAGCGCCTGCCGGACGCGCCCGAAGCGGTCACGCGGACCCGACCGGCGGAACGTGCGCGGGTTGAGCTCCAGGATGCGGTTGACGTTTGGGTTCACGGCGAAGGCAGGGCGGTTCCACCGAGCGCAGAGCAGGTCGATACGCGCGTCCGGGAAGTGGCGTCGTAGGTTCGTCAGGACGGGCGTCGCAAGGATGGCATCTCCCAGATGATCGAGCTTGACGACGAGGATGGCTCGCGGATGTTCCGGCAGGCGTCGGTGGGCGAACGCGATCCTCCACAGGAGCCACGACACGAGGAACAGCAGCCGTTCGCCCATGGACTCGCGCTAGAGTTCGGCGCCGAAGAACAGCATCAGGTTCTCGACCGGCTCGAAGTCGTCGGGGAACACGGTGTCGTCGTCGTAGATCGCGCCCGCCATGTGGGTGTGACCGAGGTAGACATCGCGGAAGCTGCAGCCTCGGACATCCGCGTTGCGCAGGTCTGCGCCCAGGAAGTTGCTTCCGTCGAACCGGCATCCGCGCAGGTCGAGCCGACGGAAATCGACTCCCCACAGGTCGGCGCCGGAGAGGTCCATGCCCGTCAGGTCGGCGTCGCGCAGCGAGTCCAAGTCGTCGAAGGCGACCCACAGGAGGACGGCTTGGCGCTCAACTCTCTGCCGCGAGCGCTCCCGTTCCGGTTCCGCGCTGAAGCTGTCGTCGAACGCGTATTCCGCCATGTGCAGTCCATGTCACCCGGCGATCAGAAGACCCAGAACAGGACGAACCCGGCGACGAGAAGCGCTCCGACGATCCAGAAGATGCGCCGCCGCCGATGCTCCCAGCGCGCCAGGCTCAGTTCGTCCTCGAGCTCCGCCAATCGTCTATCGGCGTTCCCTCGTCGCATGTTGACCTTTCAGGACGAGTCGGCGACCTCGTAGCCGAGGCTTCGCAGGAACGCCCCGTCAACGTGTTCCAGGGACGATACGCGCGCCGTCGCCCGCGAGAAATCCTGATCTTCGGTCATGGTGTTTGGCACGGCGACGACGGACACGCCAGCCCGCGACGCGGCGAGGACGCCGTTCGCCGAGTCCTCGAACGCGATGCACTCCTCGATAGGACTGCCCGCCTTGCGTACGGCAAGCTCGTAAAGATCGGGATGCGGCTTCCCTCGCGCGACGTCGCCTCCGGACAAGACGAAGTCGAACGCGTCGGCGATGGCGAGTCCACCCAACACGAACTCGACCCAGTCAGGCGACGATGTCGAAACGACGGCGCACTGAACGTCCTGCGACCGAAGCCAACCGAAGAGCTCCGGGAACCCCGGCAGTGGAACCATCGCCGCCGCGACAGCCGCCCGATAGCGATCCCGCTTCACGGCTCGCGCGTCCTGGCGCACGTCATCGGGAACGCCCAGCGTCTCGAAGACGCCGTCGATCCCTCCGTAAGTGCCGATGCAGGTGGACCAGAGTCTCATCGGGAGCTCAAACCCGCGTTCCGACAGAACGTCCCTCCACACGGCGTAATCCGGCGACTCCGTGTCGATGATGAGCCCGTCCATGTCGAAGAAGACGGCTCGCAGGGGTCTGGAACTCACTCGCCCAGCCCTTCGCGCAGTTCCTGAATCTGGTCGCGCAGAGCCGCCGCCTTCTCGAACTCCAGCGCCTGCGCGGCATTCCGCATCTCGGCTTCGAGCGAGGCGATGATCGCGGCGACGTCCTCGGCGTCCGCGCCTTCGGCGACCATGAGCGGCGCGTCGAGGTCTTTCTCGTCCGGCGTCTCGTCGAGGTGCAGTGAGGCATGGACGCCCCGGACGATGGTGCGGGGGACGATCCCATGTTTCTCGTTGAACTCGAGCTGAAGCGTGCGGCGACGCGTCGTCTCGGCGATGGCGCGTTCCATCGAGCCGGTGAGGTTGTCGGCGTAGAGGATCACGGTGCTCTCGGCGTTGCGTGCGGCGCGTCCGGCGGTCTGAATGAGCGACGTCTCGGAGCGCAGGAACCCCTCGCGGTCGGCGTCGAGAATGGCGACGAGGGAGACTTCCGGCAGGTCGAGCCCCTCTCGCAGCAGATTGATGCCGACGAGGATGTCGAACTTGCCCTCGCGCAGGTCGCGCAGGATGTCCGTGCGTTCCAGCGTGTCGATCTCGGAGTGGAGATACCGGACGCGGAGACCGACCTCGGTGAGGTAGTCGGTCAGGTCCTCGGACATCCGCTTGGTCAAGGTCGTCACGAGGACTCGCTGCTTCTTGGCAACGCGCTTGCGGCATTCACCGATGAGATGGTCGATCTGCCCGCGCGTTGGGACGATGAGCATCTCCGGGTCGACAAGTCCGGTCGGGCGGATGACCTGCTCGACGACGCGCTCGGAGACATCCAGCTCGTAGGGGCCCGGTGTCGCGGAGACGAAGATCGCCTGGTTCAGGAGCTTCTGGAGCTCCTCGAACCGTAGGGGACGGTTGTCCAGCGCCGAAGGCAGGCGGAACCCGTAGTCCACGAGCGTCTGTTTCCGGGAGCGGTCGCCGAAGTACATACCTCGTAGCTGCGGCAGCGTGACGTGTGACTCGTCGATGATCAGCAGGTAGTCGTCCGGGAAGAAGTTGATGAGGCAGTACGGGGGTTCTCCGGGCTGTCTGCCGTCGAGATGGCGCGAGTAGTTCTCGATGCCCTGGCAGGAACCGACTTCGCGGAGCATCTCCAGGTCGAACCGCGTCCGTTGCTCGATCCGCTGGGCTTCGAGCAGCTTGCCTTCTTGGATGAACCACTCGATACGGCTCTGGAGCTCCAGCTCGATGTCGAGCAGGGCGCGTTCCATCCGCTCCGGCGCGGTCATGAAGTGGTACGCCGGGAAGATGACGACGTTGTCGAGCGTCGCGACGATCTCGCCAGTGACCGTGTCGATCTCGCGAATGCGCTCGATCTCGTCGCCGAAGAGCTCGATCCGGTAGGCGTTGTCGCTGTACGCCGGGAAGACCTCGATGACGTCGCCGCGCGATCGGATGCAGCCGTGCGAGAAGTCGTAGTCGTTCCGCTTGTAGCGGATCTCGACGAGCTGTCGGATGAGCTCGTTGCGGCGAACCCGGTCGCGCACCTTCAGCGTGATGTTCTGCCGCTGGTACTCCTCCGGCGAGCCGATGCCGAAGATGCACGACACGCTGGCGACGACGATGACATCCCGGCGCGTCAGGAGCGACGCCGTGGACATCATCCGGTACTTCTCGATCTCCTCGTTACGAAGCAGGTCCTTCTCGATGTAGGTGTCCGTCGAGGGGATGTAGGCTTCCGGCTGGTAGTAGTCGTAGAAGCTGACGAAGTAGTGGACGGCGTTGTGGGGAAAGAACTCGCGGAACTCCCCGAAGAGTTGCGCGGCGAGCGTCTTGTTGTGCGAGATGACGAGCGTGGGCTTTTGGACGCGCTCGATGACGTGCGCCATCGTGAACGTCTTGCCGCTGCCGGTGACGCCGAGGAGCGTCTGGTAGGGCTCGTTGGCGCGGAGCCCTTCGACCAGCCCGTCGATGGCTCTGGGCTGGTCACCGGCGGGTTCGAACTCGGAGACGACTTGCAGGTCGGGCATGGGAACGCCCCTGGCGGTACGTGGACGCGTTGCTACGACCTAGAGTAGGTCGCCAGGGACGTACGAGCAAGCGTGCGATTGTATTCTGGATTCCCGCTTTCGCGGGAATGACGAACCACCAGGCGCGGAGCACGACCACACGTCGCTCCCGCGGAAACGGGAGCCTAGAGTCAAGGCATCACGCTCGCGCGGGACGGGTCTGCGGCTACTTGTCGATCTCCCACTCCGCCAAGCCCAGCGCCATCGCAGCAGGGCGCTCGATCTGCGTGCTGATCTCGACATGTCTGCCCGTCACGGATGACCGCTCGAAGGACGCCATGACCTCCAGCACGTGGTAGGCGAGCTCGCCGTTCGCGCGGTGAGGGCGTCCGGACCGGATCGCCTGCGCCATGTCGATGACGCCGATCATCCGCGCGTTGTTCGGGAACGCGAGGGGGACCTCCTGCCAGTCCTCCCGCGCCTTGCTGACCGAGACGGTTCCGCCGAACCCGTTGGGGTCGGGAACGCGTATGGAGCCCTCCGTGCCGTAGAGCTCGATGCAGGGGAGTCCGTGCCGCCACATGTCGAAGCTCATGATCATCGTGACCACGGCTCCGTTGGCGAACTCGATGGTTCCGGCGAGGTGCGTCGGCGTGTTGACCGGGATGCGCAAGCCCTTCGCGGCTTCACTTGTGGCGATACGCTCGTCGAAGCCCTTGCTCGTGACCGCCGCGACGCGCTTGGCGGGTCCCAGGATGTTGACGAGCGCCGTCACGTAGTAGGGCCCCATGTCGAACATGGGCCCGCCGCCGATGTCATAGTAGAACGCCGGGTTCGGATGCCAGCTCTCGTGTCCATGTCCGCACATGAAGGCGGAACCGGCAAGCGGCTTGCCGATGGCTCCGCCGTCCAGCGCCTTGCGCGACGTCTGGATGCCCGCGCCGAGGAACGTGTCCGGCGCGCATCCGACCCGTACGCCCTTCGCGCGCGCCGCGTCGATGACGCGCTTACCGCTGGCGACGTCGACGGCGAACGGCTTCTCGCTGTAGGTGTGCTTGCCAGCCTCGATGGCGCGGAGAGCGACCTCAGCGTGAGCCCGGGGGATCGTCAGGTTGACGACGAGCTCGATTTCGGGGTCCGCCAGCAGGGCGTCGACAGTGACGGCTTCGCAGCCGTGCTTCTCCGCCTGACGCCGCGCGGCGTCCATATTGAGGTCGGCGCAACTCTTGATCTCGACGACATCCGTCTTCTGCGCGCCGCCGAAGTAAGCGCCGCTGATGTTCCCGCAGCCGACGATCCCGATCTTCATTCCGAAGTCCCTTCCCGAGCTGGATAGCCTGCACGAGCCGATGAACGCTGGCATCTGGTGATCCGCGCTGGGCAGGCGCGGAACCGGGTGCTCTGCGCACACGCAGTATCGCCGTCGCGAGAACCGACGTCAACGCCATCTGGAGACTCGCCTTGCTTCCGTCAGATTCATATGTTATCCTGAGCGACGACTTGATTCCGGCGCAGTCTCGACGCAGCAAGGACGCCACAACGCTCCCGCCGAACGGAGCACCGATGGTTGAGACCCAATGTCCCTGAGCCACCAGGGACGTGCAGTCATCGTTTCCGGGGGCACCCGAGGGATCGGGCGAGCCATCGCCGACGGATTCCTCGAAGCCGGCGCCCGTGTTCTCGCCTTCCATCGCGGGGCGTCGCCGGCGTCCATCGAAGCCGAAGCCTCTATTCGTAAAGACCAAACCGAGGCAGTCCGTGACGGGCGCCTAGTGCTCCTGCGCGCTGACATCAAGAGCCGACGGGATCGGCGGCGGGTTCTCGACGAAGTGCTCAGTCGGTTCGGTCGGCTCGACGTCCTGATCAACAGTGCGGGTGTCTGCTATCGCGACGATCTGACGCCCGCTCGCGTTCGGGATCAGCGCACGATCAACGCGGTCGCCCCGACCGACTTCGCGCGGGAAGCCGCTGCGGCGATTCGACAGAACGCACACGCCTCGCCGCAGACGCCGACGCGCGGGGCGATCATCTCGCTGTCGTCCTACGTCACGGAATGGAAGTCATTCAGCGCGGAGTACCTGAAGCGCTACGCGGAATCGAAGCGCTCGATGGAGCGTCGGATGCGCGCGCTGGCGCTGGAGCTACGTTCCGACGATATCAATGTGCACGTGGTCGCGGTCGGCGTCGTGTACGCCGGCATGGGCTTGGCGACGATCGGCAGGAAGGAAGAGGCGCTGCGCGAAGGCAAGCTGCCGGTGACGAAGTTCGCCGACGTGGACGCCGTCGTCTTCGAGACGCTGACGCTCGCGCATCCGCGCGCGCACTACAAGACGGGGCGCATCGCCGTTCTCGACGGCGGATGGAACCTGGGCGATGCGGCAGACTAGGCGAGAGATTCGCCATGCAACCGGCTGCTGTCGAGGGACGTATAGTATCCTGGCAGCCGTTGCGGCGCCTCTTCACCTGGTCTTGATCGTCGCGTTCGCCCGAATCATCATCCAGACAGAGACGCTCATGGCTTCACCGCTGACAGCTTCCGACTACGGGCAGACGCTGCTCGCGACGTCCGCTGCAGATGTCTGGTGGGCGGACGCCACCCGCAAGGTCGGCAAGCGCCGCGACGTGCCGACTGCGGTCGCGGAAGCCGCGACCATCTCCGCCGCCCGCCATGAGTACGAATCCTTCCAGATCGTCATCCGCCCCAAACGTCATCTCCGGCGGCTTCGCGTGACGGCGTCCGGGCTCAAGTCCTCTGGCAGCGCGGAGATCGCATCTCGGCATGTCTCCGTGGCGCGAGTCCTCTACGTTCCCGTGACGAAGCCGACCGACAACACGGGCTCCGTGGGCGCTTGGCCCGATCCGATCGCGTCGATCCAGGAGCCGTTCGATCTGACAGCGGGCGTCAACGTGCCGATCTGGGTCACCGTGTACATTCCGAGCGACGCGACGCCCGGCGACTACAGCGGCGCCATCTCGCTCGACGCGGAGGACTGGAGCTCCGAGGTTCCCTACCGGCTGCACGTGTGGGACTTCGCCCTGCCGCGGGAAACGCACGTCCAGACGGCGTTCGGGTTCTCGCCGGGCGTCGTCCGACGGTACCACCGACTGGATACGGACGAGGAGCTTCGCACCGTCGTCGACCGCTACTATCGGAGTTTTTCGGCGCATCGCATCTCGCCTTACGACCCGACATCGCTGGATCCCATCGAGGTGCGCCTCGACGAGAGCGTCACGCCGTCTCAGATCCGCGTCGACTTCACGCGCTTCGATGCGGCGGCATCGCGCTACTTCGACGAGTTCGGGTTCAACTCGCTGCGCCTGCCGCTGAGAGGCGTCGGAGGAGGAACCTTCCACTCGCACCACGCTGGCGAGTTCTTCGGTCACGCGCAGGGCTCTCCTGAGTACAACCGGCTGTTCCGTCAATACGCTCAGCAGATCGAGACTCACCTCGAAGAGAAGGGCTGGCTCGACAAGGCGTACATCTACTGGTTCGACGAGCCGGAACCCAAGGATTTCGACTTCGTCAAGGCGGGGATGGAGAACATTCGCCAAGCCGCGCCGAAACTGAATCGGATGCTGACGGAGGAACCGTCCGAAGCGCTGCATGGCTACGTCGAGCTCTGGTGCGCGATGACGCCCGACTTCGATCCAGAACTGGCGGAACCGCGCCGAGAGAAGGGCGAGCGGTTCTGGTGGTACATCTGCACCGCGCCGAAGGCTCCCTACGTAACGCTGTTCACCGACCACCCGGCGACGGAGCTGCGCGTCTGGCTCTGGCAGACGTGGAAGTACGGCGTGGATGGCATCCTCGTCTGGCAATCGAACTACTGGACGAGTGACCTCGCGTTCCCCGACGGCATCCAGGATCCCTACGCCGACCCGATGAGCTACCAGACCGGTTACGGGCGCGAACCGGGGCATGTCGGTCACTGGGGCAACGGCGACGGACGGTTCATCTACCCGCCGCCGGAGACGGTCGGGACGTCGCCGCGCAAGTCGCTGGACGGGCCCGCGAGCTCAATCCGGTGGGAGATGCTGCGCGAAGGGATCGAAGACTACGAATACCTGTGGCTCCTGCGCGAGACGGTGAAGGTCATCCGGGCATCGCTGGCGAATCTGTCGAGCGACGCGAACGCGGAGATCGAGCCTCATCTGGCGCAGAGCGAAGACCTGTTGATGGTTCCCGATGCCATTTCAAAGAGCATGACGGAGTTCGCGACCGATCCAGCCGCCATCTACGAGCATCGCGCTCGAATCGCGCAGGCGCTGGAGCGACTGGGCGCGTTCTGCGGCGCGCACGAACTGCCGTCGCCGCGCTGATGCCCTGACACGGCAAGGGCTCGCACGGAAGGAGAAGCGATGGAGCTACGACGACTGGACGAGTTGCGCTCCGAACAACCGAAGCGGGGGAACCGCTACAGCCGCAAGGCGCGCCAGGAACGCGCGGGTCGAGTCCGCGCTTGGGCATACTTCATTCTCTCCTTGGCGTCTGCCTTCGCGATGATGGTTCTGGCGATTCCGAAGCCGCAATCGTCCACCAACGATACCGAAATCGCGTCGTTCCAACTGCCACACCTGGGCGGAGCTCGCGCGTTCGCGCGCGACGCGCAGGTGATCGACGCCACCGAGCCTGCGGAGACGCCTGACATGTCCGTTGCCGATACGCCGGAGCCTGCGCGTGTCGCGGCGGGGAAGTCGAGCGCGCGTGTTGCCGCGCAGGAGACGCCCGCATCTCAACGGAAGGCGGGCGTTCAGTACGTCACCCACGAGGTGCGGCGCGGCGAAAGCCTATCCGTGATCGCACGCAGCTACCGAGTGGATTGGTACACGCTGCTCAGCGTGAACCGGCTCAAGAGCAGCCGGTCGATCCATCCCGGCGACAAGCTCCGCGTGCCGGATCGGCGCGGCTTGCTGCATGTCATCGAGAAAGACGACACGCTCGAAGACATCTCCCTTGCGTACGACGTGACGATCGACAAGATCGTCGACGCCAACGCGCTGGAGGACCCGGACGTCGTCAAGGTCGGTCAGGAGTTGTTCCTGCCGTCGGCGAAGATTCCTCGGTTCCTGATCCGGACCGGACGCACGAACGCCGTCGCGGTGGGCAGGAACCGCACGCGAGCCGAGCGATTCGCCTCGCCTGCGCCGGGGCCCATCTCGTCGGGCTACGGCTACCGAACCCACCCCATCAGCGGGCGGTGGACGATGCACAAGGGCGTCGATTACGCGACGGGCTCGGGATACCCGATCCGCGCAGCGCGCAGTGGAACCGTGAGCTACGCAGGACGCCTGGGAGGCTACGGGAACCTGGTCGTGGTCGATCACGAAAGCGGGTACTCCACCCGATACGCCCACGCTTCGCGCATTCTCGTAAAGCGCGGTCAGAAGGTGAAGCAGGGGGCGCGAATCGCCCTCGTGGGCGACACCGGCTACACGACGGGACCGCACCTGCACTTCGAGGTCTGGCGCGACGGAAAGTCGCTCGATCCGGTCAGCGTTCTGCGCCGCTGAACCCAGCGCTCGTCAATGCGTTTCACCATACTGAATCAGGATATCGCGCGAAGTGGTACTGCCGCTTCGCCGTTTTCTTGTCGGGTCCGGTCCGGACTGCCGCACATCCGAGACCCTCGATCACTGCGAGACCAAGTGGCGTCACCGCCACAGGTCTTGCGACGACTCAAGAGACGACTCAAGAGACGACTCAAGAAGGGATAGGTCATGAACCGTTGGCGCGCCGTCGGCAGGTTGGCGAGCGGCCTGCTGCTAGGCGTCTTGATCGCGATGCCGTTCGGATGCTCGAGTCGGGACGAGATGCGCGAGGAGGACCTGCCGGCAGCCGTGCAAGAGGCGAACCGAGCCCTCGCTGCCGCCGAAGCCGCTCTCAAGGCTGCCAACATCGAGATTTCGTTCGAGAACGTGTCGGAACTCGATTCGCTGCGCGAAGTCCTGCCCGATCCAGACGAGCTGGCGAAGCCGGAGACGCAGGACAACCTGGAAGTGGCGATCACCGAGTTCTACAACGTCTTCGACGCCATGGAAGTGTCGCTCGACCCGCTGGAGCTGATGGCGCTCGAGCGCAACGTGCCCGCGTCGCCTGCGCAGCTCAAGGACTTGGGACTGTCCACGAGCGATCAAGCGCTGGTGCATCTGTACTTGGGCTATCTCTACGCGCTGGACGCCGTATCGCGGCTGCAGCAAGCGGGAGAGGACCTCTTCCAGATCGCCTATCCGAGAGACCTGGTGTCGGGCAAGGTGTACGAGTTCCAACTGCTCGTGGACATCCAAGGCATGAGTCCGGATGAGGTGATCGCCTTGTTCGGACCGGAGCAGCGGCAGGCGGTGTTGGACGCCGTCGCGCTTCTGACGGGCGGCAAGATCAACGTCGGAGGGCTGACTCCCGACTTGGATCCCACTGTGTTCCGACGAAGCGCCATCTACCATGTGGCTCAGGCGGTGCTCCTGGCGAACGAAATCTCGCCACAGCTCAAGAATGCGCTCGACGACCTGGATACGACCGTCAACGAGCAGCTCGCCGCCGAAATCCTGCGCGAGGTCGAGAGTTGGGGATTCACGCTTGAGGCGCTCCCCGCGGAGCTGTTGAACATCGTGCAGTAGAAGGGGACACCCGCGATGGATCGAAGACGCCACCGAACCGCCATGCGCTCCTCTGCGTCCCGATGCGCCGGCGTTCTCGCCGTGCTCGCCGTGTTCGTGATCGGGCCCGTCGGCGCGTCCGGCGACGCGAAGGCTCCGACGCTCCTGAACCGGGGCATCCGCGCGATGGGCATGGGCGAGGCGTACGAAGCCGTCGCCAACGACTCCAGCGCGTTCGAATACAATCCGGCGGGGATCGCCCACTTCCGACGGTTCAGCTTAGACCTGTTCATGCAGGGCAGGGCAACGCGCGACCTGGCCGAAGAAGCCGCCGAGTTCGAGGACTTGACGAGAGACATCGATGCGCTCGTCGGCAAGGCGGAAGGCGATCCGGCAAACGTGCTGACGACGCCGGAAGCCCAAGTCATCGTAGATCGGCTGGAGCGCATCCGGGCGGAGAACCTGAAAGGCGTTGCGCACGTTCCCGTCGCCTCCGTCGTCCTGCCATTACCCGACGTCGCCGGCATCCGGCTGGTCGGTGGGGCGTCTGTGTCGAATCAGGTGCTAGTCGGGGCCCGGATGGAGCGCGCGGGGCTGCGCTGGGGCTCTCCCGTGCTGGACGTGCTCGACGACGACATCGTGCTCCAGGCGGCGGCGGACATCCTGACCGTGCGCGCGGCGGTCGCCGGCGAGATGGACCTGCCGGACCTGCCTCTCATCGACAGAGCCAGATGCGGGCTCTCCTACCGCATCATCTCGCGGCGGTACATGAACGATCGCTTCGCGATCATCGATATGCTCGACCCGGAGGCGTTTCGCGCCGAGCATTTCGATACGTCCATGCTCGACGATGGGTCGATCGACTCGTTCGCCGACGCGCTGGACTTCCTCGAAGGGAACACGACCAAGGAGACGGGCTTCGGGATCGACGCGGGGTTCCAGGTGGACCACACGGACTACCTGACGACAGCCCTCGTCCTTCGGAACCTGGCGTCCAAGCTGGGCGACGAGAAGTTCCCCGCCACGCGCACGATCGCCGTCGCGGGACGCCCGCTGCAGTTCCTGAAGATGGACAACGCGCTGTTGGATGTCCTCGTCGCGGCGAGCCTCAGCAACGGCGCAGGAGACGACTTCCTCGTCGATTTCCGCAACCGCACGATTGCCGACAAGCTCCATCTCGGCGCGGAGGCGACGCTGTTCCCACGGAGTCCGTTCCGCGTCACGGGCAGGATCGGCAACAACCAGGGGTTCCTCACGGCAGGGGCGACCGTGCGGCTGGCAGTTCTCGAAGTGGGCGTCGCCTATTACGGGGACCTCGAAGCCGACTGGCTGTCGGGGAACGTGCGTTTCGTGTTCTAGGCGATTAGGAGAGGACGAGGGATGGCGGGGCGACCCGCCATCTCTTGTGCCCGGGCCCGTCAGAGAGCACTTTCGATCGCGCGCATCATAGCGCGAAGGTTGACGGGCGGGGTCCCCTTGAGAACGTAGTTGGACACCCCGACGATCGCCCTGCCCGCCGACGCAGCCTCCAGGCACGAGCGCGTCTCGGCGTCCACGTCGGTGGGCCCGCCGCGATGGAGCGTCAGGGAACTGACGTTCCCGATGAGAACCAGGTCGGGGAACCGCTCTCGCAGTCGGTTCATGTCCATGCCAGCGGCTCGATCGATCTCGAAGTAGCCATCGACGCCTGACGCGCCCAGCAGGTCGTCGGCGATCTCCCAGGTATTCCCATCCGTCCCGAACAGGTAGTACATGCCGCGCTGGTGGCAGGCGTCGGTTAGGCGCTGGAGCCTCGGCAGCATCAGCGACCGGAACGCTTCGGGCGAATAGAACGGCCCCGCCGAGCTCGCCAAATCCCCGCCCCCGAACACGACGCGCACGCCTGCCCGTTCGAGTCCCGCGATGCGCCGCAGTCCGTGCCGCATCTGCACGTCGAGGAACCTGCCCACCAGATCGGGGCGTGCGACAACTGCCTCCAGCCAGACCGGTTCGTACGGAATCGCCAGCGAGCCGCCCTCGACGCGCACGACATAGCACGACGCGTAGGTGCGGATGAGCTCCTCAATGTCGGGGAAGCTCTCGATGCTATCGCCAGCGCGGTCGAGCGCTTCTTCGTGGCGCACGATCATCGCTTCGATGGACTCGAACGACGGCTGCGCCGTCTCCACCGGATGCCGGGCGACGACCTGGTAGAGCTCCGTGTCGGGGTCGTAGCGCATGATGCGCCAGGCGCTCTCCTGATCGCCGTAGAGGAAGGTCGTCTCGCTGAGTCGGGCGGTGGGCTTGGTGGGCATGCGCCAGTAACGAAGGCGCAGTATGTCTTGGTGGAGCGCCTGCGCGAGGTCGAACGCGTCTTCAAGAGACCGGTGGAGGAAACCGCGATGGGCGTCTTCGCCTTCCCAGAGCGCGGTCGCCTCGCGGAACTGTTGTACTCCGCCGCCGACGTACGCCTCGCGTCCGAGCACAAGGGACGCCGCCGCGCTCGAAAACCCGATGTGGTGGATCGGCACGCGGTCGGGCATCTTGCCAGCGAGAGCCGCTAAGACGCGTGTGCGTGGGTCCATGCGGGAGGCTCCACGGTTCGGCATCGCCCGTCAGATTCGTAGCCGACGCCTGCGGCGGTGTCACGTGCCGCCGTCAGATGGCGGGCATGACGGTTCCGCCGCTGACCGGCAGGAACACGCCGGTGATGAACCCCGCCAGATCGGACGCGAAGAACGCCACGGCGTTGGCGATGTCGAAGTCCTCGCCGCGCCGTCGCAGCGGCACGTTGCGCTCGTAGGACTCGCTGCGCTCCGTGCCGGAGGCGCGATGCCGCTCGCTGATCGTCCAGCCGGGAGCGACCTGGTTCACGGTGATGCCGTTGGGTCCCAGTTCCTTTGCCAGAACCCTCAGAACGCCGTCCATGCCCCGTTTTCCGGAGACGTAGGCGGACTGGTTCGGGGCGTTCTGCATGGCGCATTCCGTGCTCGTGGCGACGAAGCGTCCCCACCCTCTGGCAATCATCGCCGGCGCGAACGCCTTCGCCATGAGGACGTTCTGCATGACGCACGAGCGGAACTGGCTCTCGTAGTCGGCGACCTCCTGTTCGAGGACGGTCGTCCATCGGTACTGCGAAACCGCGTTGCAGACGACGATATCGGGCTCTCCGAGTTGCTCCGCGACGGTCCGCTGCATTGCTTCCACCGATTCCTGGTCGCCGACGTCTGCCTGTACGGCGGCGGCGCGCCGTCCCAACGAGCGGATATCCGCGCATACGGTGTCCGCCTGCTCGCGGTTGGTCAGGTAATGAACCGCGATATCAGCTCCCGCTGTGGCGAGCGTACGGGCGATGACGCGACCGAGTTGCCCGGAAGCGCCGGTGACGAGCGCAAGCCTGCCGCTCAGGTCGATGGCGAGCATAGGGGCTCCTTAGCGATTGGGAGAGTCCGCGACGGGATCGACGAGTCGTCCGTCGCGCATGTGGAGCACGCGGTCGGCGTCCTGCTGGAGCGAAAGATGGTGCGTGACGACGATGATGGTCGTCTCGTGCTGCTCGCGGAGTTCGCGGATGAGGTCGAGGAGGTTCTGCGACTGCGTGCTGTCGAGGTTCGCCGTCGGTTCATCGGCGAAGATGACGCTGGGACGGTTCGCTAGTGCCCGGGCGAACGAGACGCGCTGCTTCTCGCCGCCGGAGAGCTGCGAGGGTCGGTGCTCCAGCCGATGCCCCAGTCCCACCTGGGTCAGCAGCTCCTGGGAGCGTCTTTCCGCCTCGGAGCCGCGCACGCCAGCGATATCGAGCGCCAGCATGACGTTCTCAGCTGCCGTCAGATAGGGAATCAAGTGGAAGAGCTGGAAGACGAAGCCGATCTTCTCTTGGCGGAGGCGCGGCAGGGCATCCCGGTCGCGGAAATCGACCTCGACGCCGTCGATCAGGACGGTCCCGGCGCTGGGCGTCAAGATCGCGCCGAGCATGCTGATGAGCGTCGTCTTGCCGCATCCGCTGTCGCCGGTGACCATGACGAGCTCGCCCTTGTCGAAGGCGACGCTCACGCCATCGACAGCGGCGACGCGGGCGTCTCCCTCGCCGAAATGGCGACTCAGCTCAATCCCTTCGAGGACGTGCGCCACGTCAGAGCTCCCCGCGGAAGGCGACCATCGGATCGACCCGCAGAGCCCTCAGCGCCGCGAAGACGCCACCGCCGATGCAGACGAGCACGCTCAGCAGGCTGATGATCGTCGCCTCGATCGGGTTCAGCAGCACGAAGATCGGGAACGCCGGGACGGCAGCCAACGCGAGCACGACGCCCAGAACCACGCCTGCGACCGACATGAGCACCACCTGGTTCAGAATCAGGCGGAACACGTAGCGGTTCGTCGCGCCGATGGCTTTCATGACCCCGACCTCCTGCGTCTTCTCCATCGTCGTGACGTAGGTGATCATCCCGACGATCAAGCCGGCTGCCAGCCAGAGCATCACGCGCAGGAACTGGACGCCCTTCATCGGTTCGTCGACGAAGTTCTTGAGAATGGAGCCGATCGTCTCCCCGGAGGTCGCCGTCTCGACGGCGAGCGTCGTGCGGATGCCTCGGTTGGCGTCGTTAAGTGCAGCGGCGACTTCCGACGGCGATTCGTCGGGCTTCAGCTTCGCCAGGAAGGTGTTCACATAGATGACATCGGCGAGGACCGCCTTCTGCGCCGTGCGCACGTCGACAAAGACCAGCGGCGTGTCGAAGACGAACATCATCTTGCGCACGAGCCCGACGACTTGTATCTCGTGTCCGCCGATGTCGAGCGACTCGCCGATCTCCAAGCCGAGGGACTCGTCGACGACCGCCTCCATCGGGGGCTGCTGCTCCGGCGAATAGACTTCCGGGCTCGGCACGAAGAGCCGTCCGCGCAGCAGGTCTTTGGCGGCGGGCCCCCCAAGCCTCCCCAGGCGGTATCCGACGACGACCGCCTTGACCTCGTGTTCCAGCCCGTTTCGTCGGATGACCGGCCGGGCGTGCGCGAAGATAAGGGGGGAGATGTCTTTGTCAGGGTCGAGATGGCCCCCAGCGCTGCCCCGCACGGCGGGCTCGATGTACTCCGGGTTCAGCAGCGTGAACCCGACGAACACGCCGCCGGAGCGCTCGCGCGAGAGCCACAGGTCCGCCCCTGTGAAGGAGACGTATCGCCGCGCCTGCCAGCGCAGGCCGTTCATGATTCCGCCGAAGAGCAGGATGAGTGTCGCCAGGACGGCGATTCCGAGAACCGTCAGCAGCACTCGCAGCCGACGGTATGCCATGTCTCTGAGGAAGAGCGCTTGCATCGGTTCCCGCCTCCGCGCTCAGCGCAGGAGAGTCAGCAGGATCGCCTTCTGCGTGTGGAGCCGATTCTCCGCCTGATCGAAGATGATCGACTGAGGCGAGTCTGCGACTTCGTCCGTGGCTTCCCAGCCGCGATGCACCGGCATGCAATGCATGAAGATCGCCTCCGCCGGAGCCTTGCTCATCAGGTCGGCGTTCACCTGATACGGTTTGTAAAGCGCCAAGCCCTCGTCGGTCGGCGTCTCGTGCATGGAGAACCAGACGTCCGTGTAGATGACGTCGGCCTTCCGCACGGCGGCGACGGGGTCGGAGTTGAGACCGATCGTCGAGCCCGTGGTCTTCCCGACAGCTTGGGCGGCGTGGACGACGGTTCCGTTGGGGCTCTGGCCCGCCGGTGCGGAGATCGTCAGGTTCACACCGAAGTGCGGGCAGATGTGGAGCAGCGAGTTGACGATGTTGTTATCCGCCGCGCCGATGAAGGTCAGGTTCAGACCCTTCAGCAGCCGCTTGTGTTCGAGGATCGACACGATATCGCTGAGCACCTGACACGGGTGGTCGAAGTTCGTGAGCCCGTTGATGACGGGAACGCTCGCGGAATAGGCGATCTCCGCAAGCTGCTCCGGTTCGAAGACCCTCGCGACGATGGCGTCGACGTACCGCGACAGGGAACCCACGGTATCCGACAGGGTCTCGCCTCTGCCCAACTGGGTCGTGTCAGGGCTGAGATAGCTGGACGACCCGCCGAGCTGTGCCATGCCCGCCTCAAACGACACGCGCGTCCGCGTCGAATGCTTGAGGAAGAGGAGTGCGAGCACCTTGTTCTGGAGGGCGGTTCGGTAGCGTTCGGGCGCTCCCTTGACCTCCAGTGCCAGGTCGATCATCGCGTCGAGTTCGTCCCGCGTGTAGTCGCTCAGTGTGAGGAAATGCATGGGTCGTCCTCGGGTTTCTACGACGAGTGGGCGCGCCAGTCGGTTCGATCCATCGCGCCTTGAACACGCCTGCGGCTCAGCTCGTCGACTTCCCGCAGGTGAGGAAAGCCAAAGCATAGCCGGGCATGTTGCGAGTAGTCAAGGAATTCGCCTGACCTGCTCCGCTAAGTTGGGACAGTGGGCGCGATGAGGAGTATCCACCGTTGATAGGCGTCGCGACGGATGTTCTGCGTCCGTTTGTGCGCGCGAGGGATCCGATGACGGCTAATCTCGATCCGACGGCGAGCGTGAATCCGTTTGCGCGCGAGGGATCCGATGTTTCAGGAGGACGAAGAGCGGGGAGTAGGACTCCTGTGTTTTTCTCGTAGAGAGCATCTCGCGCCGCTTCGCCCACCAAGTAGCCAACGCGTAGGCGATGAGCGTCAAGGCGATCGTCTTCTCCATCCGCCCCCGGCTCCTGTTCATCAGTCTGTCCAGGTGCAGAAGCGACTTCAGGTCTTTGAAACTCTCCTCGATCTTCCTGCGCTTCTCTTCATGCGCTTCTCGTAGAGTTCGAGACCCTTCTCCGGCTCCAACGACGTGATAACCCAAAGAGGTTCCTTGCATCCCTGCTTCCAGCGTCCCGCCAGATGCACGCGCGTGGTTCCCTTGTA